>JANYFH010000132.1 GCA_025362705.1 Betaproteobacteria bacterium | reverse complement strand
GATGAGCATGAATAAAAATATCGGCAGGCCGACCACCCAGTGCGCAGGAATGGCCACCGGCCCCACCGACATCGTGCCAGCAAATAGCGGCAGGAAACCGCGCGAGAGATCCTCGGCCAGCAACAACAAAAAAAACGGTGCACGCATGCTTCCCAGCGCCGCCTTCGGGTCGAGCACTTCCTCGCGCGACGCTGCGACATGCAATTGGTAGCGGTCCCGCAGGGTGCTTAGACCGACGACAGCAGCACGGATCGGTTGGCTGGAATCGGGGCTCGTGGAACCGCGCGCGCGCCGTTCGCGCAAAGCTGTGCGCAACAGTTTCCGGCAGTCGACGTATTGCGCCAGAACTTGGCTCTGCGCCTCGCGCGTGGCGTATGCCAGCGCCTTGAGACCGCCAGCGAAATTGGCGGGAATGGCGCTCGCCACGCGGCCGTTGGCAATGTTGGACAGGCTCGTCACGAGCGTATTCAACGGCGAGACAACGATGGGGCCTGCACGAAAATAAATTAATTCAAGTGTCACAAAACCGGCGACGACCAGAATCACCAGAAAATCCAGAAGCAGTTCAGAGAACAGTCGTGTCACAAAACGCGGATCCACCGCCACTTCAAGCAGTTCGCTGGTGCCTGCTGCGGACGCAATCGGTACCCGTTCGACGAGTACCTCCTCCAAGACCTCACTGTCATCGGCGCGCGTGGTGTAGAGCGGTTTTCCGGCAACGACGACGGTAATGCGCGATAACTCGGCGTGCTGCTGGCGGGTTTCAGTGAGCTTTTCTGACACGCCCGGCATTTTTTCGAGCGGTATACCCAGCTCGGCAGCGCGGTCGAAAGTACCTGCCAGCGAACGTGCCACACTTTCGGCTTTGCGCATGGTCTCGTAGGTGAGCACACGGTCTGTCAGGCCGAAGGCGAACCAGGCGATGACGGCCATTGCGGCGGTAATCGTGATGAGCACGATACCCATGCCGGCTAGCGCCAGTTTTCTCGCCGGTGCGGCAGAAGTCATTTGCCGATTGTCCCGTGCTGTTCGCGCCATGCTGTCAGGGCGCCGCGCGCATCGGCAAATTGGCTTTTGGTTGCCCTGATCAAGCTATCCCAACCGCCGTGCAGCGGTTTTGCGCTGGCGTCGTTACCGGTCAGGCGCGAGGCGGCTGCCTTCACATCACGCTCAAATCGCCACGCGAGTAGCGACAGTGCGAAGAAGAGCACTGCGGCGCTGACGCCAAATGCGACTAGTGCGACCGGTCTCAAACCATCGCGCATTTGTTCGTGGGTGGCGCGGCCTTCCTTTGCCGAATACGCGACCGCAACATAGCCCTCCACGACATCGAAATTATTCTTCACCACCGCTCCGGCGACGGCGTCATCATCGGCCAGATAACGCCACAGATCTCCGCGTGCGGTGCGAAAAGCGGGCACCCATGCGATAGTCGATTGACCCACGCGTGCCGGTTCGGTGGAATAGATGGTCTTGCCTTGCGCATCGAGGATATCAATATGCGAAATAGCGAAATCTGACTGCTGGCGGCGTTGCATTGCCTGCGGCAACGAATTGAGCTCGGAAAAATTCAGTCCCAGTGCCATGCTGCGCTCAACAATGCGGTCGATTTCCTTGGCAATCAGCTCGAAGCGGCCATGCCGTAAATCACGGTGCGTACCTTGCACTTTGAAGAGCACCAGCAGGTAGGTCATGCCGACGGCAAACGCGGCGATGCTGACCGACAGGATGAGCATTTTTCGATACAGAGGGTTCATTGAAAGCGCGATGGCAAGTTTTCGGATAGGCGCATGTTTGCTTGCCTATGCGGGCAGAGTGACCGGCTCTGCGGGTGCCCGCGCCGTCAAATTCTGGATGTGAATTTCCACCGCCGGCCATTCTGATTCGAGGATGCTGTAATAAACCGACGATCGCACCGTGCCATCAGCCAGGATGATGTGATTGCGCAAAATACCTTCGCGATAGGCGCGGATACGCTCGATTGCGTCAAGCGAGCCAAAATTGCGGTGATCGATTTTGAATTGCACGCGGATAACCTTCAATGTGGCAAACGCGTGGCGGAGCATCAGATATTTGCTTTCGAGGTTCAATCCTGCGCGCTGGAAATCGAGACCGATCCAGGTGCCAATTTCGACCACGCGATTGTCAGTTTCGATTTCCATGAAACGCGTCGTCCCGACCGCTTTGTCGGACTTGACGTCAATGATCGCAAACGGCAAATCGGTTCCTGCTTGCTGGCGCGTCATCAGTTCTTTCACCAGTCCCGACATACCCCCGGTTCGATAAGTTCGTGAATCCAGCAAATAGCGCCAGATGGTGCGCTTGCCGTCGGGCGAGTCCTTGCATGCGAAATCGAGATCGGGGATATGGGCTTCCGACAGGGGTTCCAAGCGCGTCAGGCGCCCTTTGAGCGTGATTGGCTGGATGTTCATGGCAGATATCCTGTTTTTGGACGAATTGAAAAGCAGTGCGCCGGTACAGAGTGTAACTAACCACGAGGAGCACGACAATGACAATCAAACGGTGCTGGCATAGTCCGACAGCGTAGAATTGAGCTCTGTTGCTTCTTCCTTCTCCGCCCACGTTTCGTCACTCGCTACACTCCCACGTATGTCCGCAGCCCACCCCACCAATACCTCTCCGGCAGCGAGCAGCGCCGCCGCTAAACCCGTCGCAACGAAAAGCGATTGGCGCGTTATTCGATCGTTAATTCCCTATCTTTGGGATTTCCGTTGGCGCGTTGCGCTGGCGCTGACCTTCCTGATCACCGCCAAAGTTGCCAACATCGGCGTGCCGCTGCTGTTAAAAGAAATTGTGGATTCGCTGGATAAATCGAAAGCGATTCTGGTTGTGCCGTTCGCGCTATTGGCAGCCTATGGGCTGCTGCGCTTGTCTTCTACATTGTTCGGCGAATTGCGCGATATCGTATTCGTGAAAGTCACGCAGCGCGCCGTGCGCAGGGTGGCGCTTTCGGTGTTCCGCCACTTGCATGCACTGTCGCTCAGGTTTCACCTGGATCGGCAAACCGGCGGCGTGACACGCGACATTGAACGCGGTTCACGCGGCATTTCAACTTTGATGTCGTTCATGCTTTTTTCGGTGATCCCGATCATTCTCGAAATCACGTTGGTAACGATTCTGCTGGCGCGCAAATTCAACATCTGGTTTGTGGTGATCACGCTGTCTGCGATTCTGTTCTACATCATCGCCACCATCGGCATCACTGAATGGCGCACCGCGCATCGGCGGCAGATGAACGAAATGGATTCCAAAGCAAACACCAAGGCCATCGACTCGCTGCTCAATTACGAGACCGTCAAATATTTCGGCAACGAAGAATACGAGGCCGGGCGCTATGACAAGAACCTGCAAAGCTACGAGGCAGCGGCCACCAAGAGCGAGACATCGCTGGGTCTCCTGAACGTCGCGCAAAGTTTTGTCATTGCCAGTGCCGTCACGCTCCTGATGTGGCGCGCCTCTGACGGTGTTGTCCAGGGTCAGCTTACGCTGGGCGACCTGGTCATGGTGAATGCACTGTTGATACAGCTCTACATCCCGCTCAATTTTCTGGGCGTGATGTATCGCGAGATCAAGCAAGCCCTGACCGACATGGAAAAAATGTTTCGCCTGCTGGGTGAGAATCGCGAAATTGCTGACAAGCCCGATGCCAAGCCGCTTGCCATTACCGGCGCGACCATCAAATTTGACCACGTCAATTTCGGCTACGACGCGAAGCGCCAAATTTTATTCGACGTGAGTTTTGAGGTACCCGCCGGGCACACGGTTGCCGTGGTTGGTTCCAGCGGTGCGGGCAAATCGACATTGTCGCGATTGCTGTTCAGGTTTTACGACATTGGCAGCGGCAGCATCAGCATCGATGGGCAGGACATCCGCGACGTCACACAGGCAAGTGTGCGCGCGAACCTCGGCATCGTGCCGCAAGATACGGTGCTCTTTAACGACACCATCCGCTACAACATCGGCTACGGTCGTCCGGGATCGACAGATACGGAAATTGAAGACGCAGCACGGCGCGCCCATGTCAGCGGATTCATCGAACGGCTACCGGATAAATGGCAGGCCATGGTTGGCGAACGCGGGCTGAAACTTTCCGGCGGCGAAAAGCAGCGCGTGGCGATTGCGCGCACGCTACTGAAAAATCCGGCGATCATGATCTTTGATGAAGCCACATCTGCACTTGATTCCGCAACCGAGAAATCGATTCAGGCAGAGTTGCGCGACATCGCCAAGGACCGCACCACGCTGGTTATCGCGCACCGTCTCTCCACCATTATTGATGCCAACCAGATTCTGGTGATGGATCATGGCCGCATCGTCGAGCGCGGCAACTTCCGTGAGCTGATTGAGCGGAACGGGAAGTTTGCGGAGATGTGGAGATTGCAACAGCAGGAAGAGGGGATTGGCGCGTAATTCCAATTTGTATAAAAATGCAATTTGTAGGTTGGGTTAGGCGCAGCCGTAGCCCAACCTACGCAGCCGCAATGCAAGTATCAATTGTGTTCGCCTAACTGATGTAGGATGCGTACAGACTGCACGGGCTGCATGTGTTTTTTCACGCCTTTATTAGTACCATCAATTTACATGGCACATTGATCGAAACCCGCGCTTGTCAAGGGTTTCAAGGCAGCTGGCTCCGGGGAGGTCAGACACCAACCGGGATGGTAGACAGCGCTTGGGTGTCGAAAACTAGTTAGGCCGCATATGAGCTTACCCCTTACAGTTCTAGCTCGGAATCCTCGGATCAATCGCCGTATCCATGAGCTTCTTCCCTTGCTGGCCAAAGTGGATCAGCAGAAGTTCTTGAAGAAGTTCAAGACCGAAGCACCTGGCCAAGCCGCGCATAGCTTTCGCGAGCTGATTCTGGGGGCTTTTCTCCTGAACAACGGATTCAATGCGCGACATGAAGTCCTGATACATGGAAAGACACCTGACTGGGTTCTGTACACCGATTCCGGTGCAGTCGCCGCCGTAGTTGATCAAGTAACCTTGCATCAGATGCGAAGCCTCGACGACGAAATGAATTCGGCTCTTCGGACCGGTCAGCCATGGGCGGGTTGGCTGCCAGACAACGTTGATCGGATATACCAGAAAGTGCAGGAGAAGGCCCAACGCTACGAAAGCCTCGCGCGTTCAGCCTCTATTCCATTCGTTGTTGCGATGTTCGGCGACATCAAAGCATCAATCGAAGTCGACGAGTTGGAAGACGCTCTACGAACAGTGCATGGGGGCGGAGTCTTCACTCTGCTGAACTTCTTGTCAGGGCTGATCTACTTTGACGAGCAGCACGGAACATACAAGTTTCGGTACTTCGAAAACCAACATTCGGTTTGTCCGCTAGCCGTCTCAGGAGGTGAGGTGTGATTTCAATCTCTTCGCGGAAAGTGCGAGCTAGCCCTTCCATCGAGGGGATGCCAAAAGGCTGCGCCTTTTGTACACCACACATGTCAAACGTTGGGCGTCCATAAGAGGCTGAGTTGCGCGACCTTGGCGAAAAAAGGGTCGTGGTGAATTGTTTCTTTGAAGGTAGACAAAACAACAAGGGGACACCACCGATAATTTCCCACAAGTCATTTCCTCAGAATTTCCTAATGTAGAACGCCATTCGGCGAGGTTCTCAGAGGTAAAATGCCTTGAAAACCGCTCCAGTGCTAATGTTTCGCATTCACATTGCGAGCAGGTGACGACAACACATTCCCACGTCCCCGCGCTTTTTCACCTGGCTTAACACTTGCGAGCAGCAATGCTGAGGCACGCAATACTTCGCTGCATTCGGCGTCGCCAAGTCGCTCACACAGCGCAGCGCGCGCAAAGGCGCGAGTGCGAGCAAGATGCTCCGCCTGACGGGTGTAAGTTGCCAACGCCGTGTTGAAAATATATGCACGATGCGGCGTGATGCCATCGATGCAGCGCACCGATTGCATCTCCGGTTTTGCGTTCAAACATCTCGCGCCGGCGAGAAATCGTTCCTGATTAGCCTTCCAGGTTTCTTCAAGATCAACTTGAAAGATACCGCCGTCAACGGTCATTTCGAGCAGCAAGGCGGGCGATTCGGCTCGCGGTGCGAGCGCGTTATTTTCCAGCCGATCGTAGATGTCAGTGAACGTACCTTTGTACAGCGCACAACCAAATCGTGCCGCCTCGATGCATTCCTCACCGGCAAAAACATCGCCTACATAAATGAGTCTTGCAGCCGGTTTATTTTTTGCGTCTTCAACGAGCGTGAATACGTGATCGACCACGCAGCGCCAGGCCGCCAATGCGGGATCATCAACAAGGCAGTCGTCACGAATAAACAGGTAGCCATCCTTCCAGCCAGATGTGGATTTTTGTGCGGTCAGCGCTTCGACGGTGTCGCCGCGTTGCAACACGCTCAACGTGAATTCACTCGCACCGTGCTGAACAGTCAATTCGAGTTTTGTTGTGTTCGCTTTTGCGCCCGCCAGCGTTTCGGCTGTGACGCGAACCGGTGAGTCCAGCAGTACGGTTGATGCTGCTTGCGTGTTGGTCGCAAGCAGCAAAGACAGGAAAAACAGCGCGCCAAATTTCATGGCTTCAGAAAACCCTTCAGCACTTCGACGACTCTGCCCGGTGCTTCCTGCATCATGCTGTGTCCCGCGTCGGGAAGTACGATTGTGTTTGCGTTTGAGAAACGCGCAGCGAGCGCTTTGGCGGCCTTGGCGGGCGTGAGCAAATCGTTGGCACCGGCAATGATCAATGTCGGCGCTGAGATGGCTGCCAGCGCGGTATCACTCATCCCGAAAGCCTGACATGCAGCGAGATCCGTGGCCAGCACGCCGGGACGACTTTGCGCCAACAGTCGCGCACCAGCCATCATCGATGACGTCCCCGGTGAGGGATTCCTGCCCCACTTTAACTGCGGCGAGTGACCCCAGATATTGAGCATGTCGAACGCATCCTGCGGGCGATTTTTCGCCGCATCCATCAACACATCCGACACCAGCATTGGCACGCTGGAACCGATCAAAGCGATCTGCGAAACCCGTGTCGGGTAGCGCGCCGCTGCATCGAGCGCAATCAGCGAACCCATACTGTGGCCGACGAGTGCGGCACATTTGATATTGCCGTTGTCGAGCAGATTGATGAGCCAGTCGGCGCTGCCGGCAATCGATGTCTTTGCGTCGCCAAAGCTTTTGCCATGCCCTGGCAGGTCGGGCGCCAGCGCGTTCCAGCCGTGATGCGCGAAGTAGCGCGCCTGCAAGGTCCATACGCTGTGGTCGTTGGCGGTGCCGTGGATGAAGACGACGCTGGGTTTGGTGGCATCGAAGTCCCTGCCGCCGGTATAGACGTAGGCAGGTTGTTGCTGGACCAGAAACTTCATAGGCCTGCCGCCTTGCCGGCCGCATAAAGCGCCTTCGATAAATCCTCCATGAGGTCGTCGGCGTGTTCGATGCCGATGGACAGGCGGATGGTGCCCTCGGAAATGCCCGCAGCTTTCAGTGCGTCGGCATCCATCCGAAAATGCGTCGTCGATGCCGGATGGATGACCAGCGATTTGGCATCGCCGATATTGGCCAGGTGCGAAAACAGTGACAGTTTTTCGATGAAGATTTTTCCGGCTTCCTTCGCGCTACCGCTGCCACCGTTCAAATCAAAACTAAGCACTGCACCTGCACCGTTCGACAAAAGTCGTTTCGCGAGTTCATGGTCGGGATGCGATTCGAGCTCGGGATAGTTAACGCGCGATACCACTTTGTTGCTGGACAGAAACGCCGCAATCTTGCGCGTGTTTTCCACGTGTCGCGGCATGCGCACATGAAGGGTCTCGAGCCCCTGCAAAATCTGGAACGCCGTCATCGGCGCCATCGTCGCGCCGAAGTCGCGCAGGCCTTCGCGGCGCGCGCGCAGCGCAAACGCGGCCACCGATGATTCCTCGGACATGACCATGCCGTGAAAGCCATCGTAGGGTTCCGTAAGCGTGGGGAATTTCCCGGATTTCTCCCAATCGAAACCTCCGCCGTCGATCAGCACGCCGCCGATCACCACGCCGTGGCCGGAAAGAAATTTTGTCGCCGAATGCATGACGATATCCGCTCCCTGCAGAATCGGCTGCGACAGAAATGGCGTCGTGAGTGTGGCGTCAACCATGAGCGGCAGGCCGGCGTTATGTGCGATGTCGGCAACGGCCGGAATGTTGAGTACATCAAGACCAGGATTACCCACCGTTTCACCGAATAGCAGCCGCGTATTGGGGCGAATCGCTTTTTTCCACGCATCCAGATCACGTCCGTTGACGAACGTGGTCTCAATACCAAAACGCGGCAGCGTGTAACTCAGTAGATTGTGCGATCCGCCGTATATGGCATTGGAGGCGACGATGTGCGCGCCGACACCCATCAATGTGGCAATGCCCAAATGCAGCGCGGCTTGTCCACTGGCAGTGGCAATGGCGGCAGGTGCACCTTCGAGGGCGGCCATGCGTTCCTCGAATACCGATAGCGTCGGATTGGAAATGCGCGAGTAGACGTGGCCAGTGCGTTCCAGATTGAATAGCGACGCCGCAGTTTCCGTGTCCGGAAACACGAACGAAGCAGTTTGGTAGATCGGTACCGCACGTGCTCCGGTAGCGGGATCAGGCGACTGGCCAGCATGGACGGCAAGTGTATCCAGACGGGGATATTTTGGAGTTGACATTGTTTTCGTTATTCAGTGGCTTGCAGTGGAAATGTAAGGCTACGCATGAAATGTTGCCAGAACCCCGATTTATTTGTTAAGGTGTTAAACAATTCACAAATAGGTAACAAGGTGCGACTCTCGTTTTCCCCTATTATCGCGAGTTTTTGCGCGACGCTGATGTTTTGCGTAGCGACAGGCGTGCACGCCGAAACAACGCAAAAGGCTAAAAAAGCCAGTTCCGCTACCGCGCGTGTCAAGTCCGCCGGTGTCGCCGATTTCACCAAAGACGGCATGCCAAATCTGCAGTCACACGCTTTCATGGTGTTTAACCCCGTGACCGGGTTGCCGTTGTTCTCCAAGAATGCGAATCACGCGATGCCGATCGCCTCCATCACCAAATTAATGACGGCGATGGTTGTGCTCGAAGCCAAACTCGATATGGATGAAGCGATCATCGTCGACAAAGAAGATATCGACATGCTCAAGGGTTCGCATTCACGCATTCCGGTTGGTGCTGCATTCCGGCGCGAAGATTTGATGCGCCTGGCGCTGATGGCTTCCGACAATCGCGCTGCAGCAGCCTTGGGTCGCACCTATCCCGGCGGTACCGTCGCATTCGTCGAAGCGATGAATGCGAAAGCGCAGTTGCTGGGATTAACCAATGCGAAGTTCGTTGACCCGACCGGATTGGCCCCGGGCAATGTCGCCAGCCCGCAGGATCTCGCGTTGATGGTTTCCGCCGCATCAACATTCCCGGAAATTCGCGAATTCTCGACCGCGCAGCAGCTCCACGTTCAGTTACCAAATGGTGGACGCGCACTCGGATTCAATAACACCAATTCGCTGGTGCGTTCACAATCGTGGAATATCGGTGTTTCCAAAACCGGCTACATCAATGAAGCCGGCAAGTGCCTCGTGATGCACGCGACGATCGCTAACAATCCAGTGGTAATCGTTTTGCTCGATTCCTGGGGCAAGCTCACCCGCGTTGGTGATGCAAACCGCATCAAGAAGTGGCTGGAAACAAAGAAAATCGCCGGGATCGTTGCCAAGCAGGGGTAATTGCTTTCTGCGCTGTCCGAAGTTCCGCTGCCGATCACGCCGACATCCCATCAATAAAGGGAAACGCATATGACCGTGGAATTACGCATGCTGATGTTAAGTGTCGCGTTTGGCATGGCGCACATTGTTCTGACTGCACATTCGGCCAGCCTTCAACGTGGATACCGCTGGACGGCGAGTTCGCGGGATCAGGCGGTTCCCCCGCTAACCGGTGTGTCGGGGCGGGTCGAAAGAGGCCTGCAAAATTTCCTTGAAACCTTTCCGTTCTTCATCGTTGCCGTACTGGTGGCCAATGCGCTTGATCTTCACAATGCCTATACTGAATGGGGCGCGTTGCTCTATTTTTGGGGCCGCGTGGTGTATCTGCCGCTGTACGCGTTTGGCGTTCGCATCGTGCGG
>JANYFH010000107.1 GCA_025362705.1 Betaproteobacteria bacterium | reverse complement strand
CAGATCAAACTATCGTCAACTAAACTATCATGCACAATGTGCCGCTTTAGTGCTGCGCTCCCATTGATCCATATTGCAATGCCGATAGGGGGGGCCTGCGCTGCCTATATCGAGGTAGGCCTGTATGATGCGGTGCGCTTGCTTTTCGCCATGTAAGCTATTTAGGAATAGTGACGTGAGCAACGAATTTGCCACCTCGTCGCTCGTCGTTCAAACCTATGGCATGTCCGAGCGGATTGGCGAGAATGCACAGCTGAAAGGCGCGTGTAGTGAATGGCTAAATCAGCAGGCGCTAATTTTGTAAGTAGAGGGAAACGGTGGCGGGGGGAGGTGCGGGATGGTAGTCGCGAAGCGCGAGAACTACGGATTGCGTTAACGCGATCACAATGAAGGATCGAGGCACAAGGACGGCATACCCTGCTAATTCAACGCGATAGGCTGGCAGTCCTGCGTACTCGCCATTTATGGCTGGCCCCGCGCTGAAGGCGTGGCTACAAGGTGGACCAGGGTTATGATGCGAATGTTCGGAACGTGGTTCGTCTCCATCATGAATGTGCACTGAAGCGGAGACCGTTTGCGTTTCGTCATCGGAGTGATCGTCAAAGGCGGCGGCAAACGCTTCGCAGCACGGGAAGAGTGCAGTGTTAAGCCAGAATGTGACCCACGCCAGCACCATAACCGTGCGCATCCAGGGATGCCGACGCAGTGGCTGTCGGGTCACAGACGTTTCCGCAGTAACTCGCGTAACTGTAAACGCTTTAGTCAAACTACACCTTTGCCTTGAATCGCTTGCTATCCAGCGCAGAATTCACTTTTTACACCGAAATAAAGGCTACCTCTGTACGTTGGCGCACGGTGTGATCGGGTGGTGGCGGTCAATTTGATCGGTTGCGGACAAGACACGCGCGGCTGTGTCCAGTTTGGTAAGAACTTTGGCATCAACTCCTTGACCTGACTCGGACCGAACCGGTGATTGCTATTGGTACGAGAGTCCCGGCCTTGAAAACAACTCCATGTACACTTTCAACACCCGCATCACCGCAATTGTCCCCGTTGGCGCCAAAGACGCCGATCCCGGTGTGGCGATGCAATGAGCAACTGATCGATGTTGCTCACTTTTTTAACCGAAGGTGACCATGAATGATTTCTACGAATCCCCATTTGCCGCAGGTCATGACCATGTCTTCTTAGGGGCTGGCCACGACAAGAATGAACGAAAAACGTGGGGGGTGATTGTTTTATGTAGTGCGATGATGATCACCGAGATTGTCGGCGGCAGCCTATTCGGCTCGCTGGCATTGGTGGCCGATGGCCTGCATATGTCCACGCACGCAGGCGCCATGCTGATTGCTGCCCTGGCCTACACCTATGCTCGCAAGCATGCCAACGACACACGCTTTGTTTTTGGAACGGGCAAACTAGGTGACCTCGCGGGTTTTTCGAGCGCGATCATCTTAGCGATGATTGCTTTGCTGATTGGTTACGAGGCGATTGCCCGCCTCCTTTCACCCGTGCCCATTCAGTTCACAGAAGCCATCCCGATTGCCGTAGTCGGTTTGTTTGTAAATATCATCAGCGCATGGTTGTTGAGCGGTGGTGACCATCATGGGCATAGCCATGGACATTCGCATGGCCAAGGCCAGGAACAGCATGTTGGCCATGAAGAGGAAGTGCGACAAATCGACACGGCGGTGGGCGTTTTGGCGTTGTCAATTTTCGAAGATGGTGTGCCTCCGGTTTTTCGCATCGTGACGGCGGGTGAAGGCATCATGCCGCCTGTACAAGATTTAACGGTAACCACCACTCGAGCCGACGGCGCGCGCCAGGTGTTCGCGTTTACGCGTAAATCCAACTTTATTGAATCGACGACGGCTATTCCCGAGCCGCATGCATTCTCCGCGGTACTCGCACTTGAAGGTCGCGAGCACACTGTGAGATTCGACGAGCATGACCATGAAGATGACGAGCACCATGTGGATTCTCGCGACCACAATATGCGAGCCGCTTACATTCATGTCATTGCCGATGCAGCCGTCTCGGTGCTGGCAATCATCGGCCTGCTTCTCGCGAAAACGTTTGGCTGGTTGTGGATGGATCCGTTAGCGGGGATCGTGGGAGCTTGCGTCATCGCCAATTGGTCATACGGATTGCTGCGCGATACCGGTGCAATTCTGATGGACGCAAGTGCCGACGATACTTTGACAAAAAAAGTCCGTTCGGCGGTCGAAACGGCGGGGGACAATTTAATCGATTTGCACATCTGGCGTCTTGGCCCTGGGCACTTTGGCGCAGTTCTTTCTGTCGTTACCAAACAATCGCAGCGTGGGCCCGATTTCTACCATGCGATTCTGCAACGAGTCAAAGGCTTGTCGCACATCACTGTGGAAGTTCATGCCGGGCAACAATCCGCATGATCTGCCAACGGGTAACCAACCTATGCAGCGGGTACAGCTCATACAGTGAGATCCACGGCAGCAAAAATGCACTCGACCACACCAGCGTACTGCTTGTGCTCTCACCAATTGTTGCTAGCGCTTTTATCTTCCACTAGCCTCTAGTTGCTGTCAGGGGA
Source organism: Betaproteobacteria bacterium (assembly GCA_025362705.1). GTDB lineage: Bacteria > Pseudomonadota > Gammaproteobacteria > Burkholderiales > Usitatibacteraceae > UKL13-2. Next base: position 17,551 of record JANYFH010000107.1, on the reverse strand, counting down.
TACATGCCCAGATTCGCCCGTAAACGGAACATGGACTTTAACGCGCTGTCCTGGAATAAGGACGGGTCGGCAAAATAACAGGCGGGGCATGGTCAGCCGTGCTTTTCTTCGCGTGGACAGGTGGGCGGAGCGGGTCCATCCTCACAGATGCATTGTCGAAATTGGACAGAGGTGAAATTGCGAAAATGTTCTTGGAAGCCGACAAGCGCGTCCTTATGGAGGACATCGGCTTGGCGCGATTTGAGTCGTTGCCAGACAAGTTCAGCGTTTACCGCGGCTATGGGCGATTCGCGCGTCATACCACCAACGGTATTTCTTGGACCACGAACCGCGACCAGGCAGAATGGTTTGCATTGCGCACAACCACGCCGATGCTGTTGGAGGCCCAAATGCCAAGGTCAGCCGTCATGGCGACATTCGAATATGAATGGGAGGTTCTTAAGAATCCGCTGGTACGCGTGAAAAAAACAAACGATGTGGATTTATGGATGCCGGCGGAGGCGCGTCTAAAGAGAATGGAGGAACTCGGCAAGAAGCTGCGCGCAGCAGCAAAGCGCCAAAAGAATTTGCCGAAAGTGGTGGCAGCGGAGTAAGGTCAACTTCCATTTGATGGATTATGTAAATGAGTCTTCAGCGACATCAATTTGCATGGAATCGCCTTGTTCCAAGCGGCGACGAGTTCGATTCAGAATTCGAATCCGCGTCTCGGACACCAAAAAATGGAACTTGCGCAGCTAACCAATTCCTCCCAAATCTGATAAAATACTCTCGTTCGATTAAACTGTTTTGGGTACACGGAGGTGGTACACATGCAGCTTATCGAGTGCCCTTAACATATTGATTTGGTTGATTATCCGACGGCTGTCTGCGAATCCCGTCCACTCCGCCAGATGAGGGGCGAACTTTCGAGTTCGCCCCTTTTTATATATGGCTTCATGATTTATCGCGCTGTTCCACATCACCGAGACTGAAGAAAAAGCATGCTTGAGACCATCCGCAGTGCCACCAAGACTTGGGTCGCCAAGGCCATTCTTGCGTTGATTACCGTTCCTTTCGCATTGTGGGGCGTCGAGTCCTATATCCGTACACCATCGGGCCTGGAAACAGTTGCGACCGTCGAAAATGACAAAATAACCACGCAGGAATTTCAGCAGGCAGTGCGCGGTCAACTCGATCAATTCCGCCAGCAATTTGGCGGCAATATCGATGCATCAATCATGGACAACCCCGAGATGCGCAAATCCATTCTCGACCAGTTGATCGATCAACGTCTGGTCACGGCGGCGACCAAAAACAGCGGTCTCGTTGTCAGCGACGCTACATTGCGGGAGCGTATCAGTACTGAACCAAGCTTCCAGCAGGACGGCAAATTCACGGCCTCACGTTACGAGTTGTTCCTGAAAGCGCAGGGGCTTTCTGCTGTGGGTTTTGAGAACAGAATGCGGCAGGATCTGGAGCGCCAACGATTTATCGAGAGCATTGCTGCGACGGCATTCACGGCCAGCGCCAGCGTAAAACAATACCTGCGTGCATCCGAACAGACCCGCGATATCGCAATCATCAACGTATCTCCTGAACAATTTACCGCGCACGTAAAGATTACCCCTGAGGTGGCGAAGGCTTTTTACGAACAAAAGAAAACTGAATTCACGACACCTGAGCAAACGCGTGCCGAGTATGTGGAACTGTCCGTCGATGCGTTGATGCCAACGATTCAGATTCCACCAGAAGAAACCAAAGCTTTCTACGAAGCAAACAGCAGTCGTTACCTTCAGAAGGAACAACGCAAGGCCAGTCACATCCTCATCAACGTTACACCGAAAGCGACGGAAGCCGAGAAAAAAGCGGCGAAGGACAAAGCCGATTCGCTGTTTGCACAAGCGAAAAAAAATCCGAAGGAGTTTGCCGAACTTGCGAAGAAAAATTCGCAGGATACCGGCTCCGCCGCAAATGGCGGTGACCTTGGTTTGTTCGCGCGCGGCATGATGGTGAAGCCGTTCGAGGACGCCGCATTTGGCGCCAAGAAAGATGAACTGGTAGGCCCGGTGTTGTCCGATTTTGGATACCACATCATTCGCGTCACGGATATTCAGCCTGAAAAAGGCAAGGCACTCGCTGAAGTGACACCGGAAATTGAAGGTGAATTGAAGAAGCAGAAAGCGGCCCGCAAGTTTGCAGAACTCGCCGAGAAATTTACCAATGCCGCGTACGAACAATCGAGCAGCCTCAAGGCCGCGTCTGAAGCAGTCGGTTTACCAGTCAAACAAACGCCGTGGATGTCGAAAGGACAGGCTGCACAGCCGCCGTTTGGCAATCAAAAATTGTTGACAGCGTTGTTTTCGGATGAAGTGCAGAAAAATAAACGCAATACCGAGGCGGTCGAGGTGGCTACCAACACGCTCGTTGCTGCTCGTGCACTCGAATCCAAGCCGGCTGTCGTGCGACCCTTCGCGGAAGTCGAGGCCAGCATCATCGCGCGTCTCACGCGTGAAGAAGCGGGCAAACTCGCCAAAAAAGACGGCGAAGCCAGGCTCGAGACGCTGAAGCAGGGCAAAGCGACTGACGTCAAATGGCCTGCTTTACTGTCGGTCAGTCGCGCCAGCGCAGGCGGCTTGGCGCCGAACGTGATCGAGGCAGCGATGAAGGCGGACCCCAAGAATCTACCTGCGTACGTTGGCACAGAAAACCCGGGAGGCGGATTTGTGTTGATGCAGGTAGCCAAGGTAAATGACGCGCAGGCAATTGACGAAGCGAAGCTGCAAACGACACGCACGCGAGTTGCACAATCACTTTCTCAGCAGGAAATCCTTGCAACACTTGCGCAAATCCGTTCGAAGTCGAGTGTCAGCATCTCCAAGGATGCACTGTCGAAAAAGGCTGATCAGTAAGTACGCAGCGCGACGTTTATTGGCTCAGCCCTTGAGGCTGAACACGTCGCGCGGATTGCGCATTTCAGCAATATCGTCCAGACGTGCCTTGACGAGTTTCATGAAATTTGGGTGCGTCAAAATATAAAACTGTCGGTCGCGGATTGCATCGAATGTGATGTTGGCAACGTCTACCGCAGTGAGCTTGCCTGAGCTGACAGCTTTTTGAACCATCTGCTGTGCCAGAATCATCGAATCGGTGGGACGCTCAAGGTTCTGCATATCGGCTGGCCGCGAAATGTGTGAATTGGATATTCCGGTCGGCGTAAAGCCCGGGCAAAGCACCGAAGCTGCCACGCGCGGTTCAATTTTGGCGAGATCGTGATAGAGCGATTCCGTGTGCGCAACCACTGCGTGTTTGCTAACGTTATAGGCGCCCATCAACCCTGGCGAAATGAGTCCGGCAATGGATGCCACGCTGACAATATGACCTTCGTATGAAGGATCGTTTCTGGCGGCCTCAAGCATCAGCGGCGTGAAAATACGAACCCCGTGAATTACGCCCCAAAGATTAACGTTCAGGACCCATTCCCAATCCTTGACCGTGTTCTCCCAGACCAGACCGCCTGAACCCACGCCCGCATTGTTAAACAGACAATGCACCACACCAAAGGTATCCGTAGAGAGTTTGGCCAAGGCTTCGACGTACGATGGCTTGGATACGTCGCCTGCCAGTGCTACTACTTCTGCGCCTTGTGATTTCAATTCCTCCACCGCCTGTTGCAGTGGCCCCTCACGGATATCGCCAAGTACCAGTTTCATCTTGAGCGTCGTCGCTTTGTCAGCAAACGCACGTCCCAAGCCGCTTGCGCCGCCAGTGATGACCGCGACTTTCTTTTCGAAATTTTTCAATGCATCTCCAAAGGCGATTTCAATAAATGCTAGCACTGGAGCGGATTCCAAGGAATTTATGACCTGAAATCCGCATGAATAGTTGTTCTATACAATATTATGCTGGCATGCCACTGGCAATAACATTGAATCCGCAATCCACATACGTGATTTCGCCGGTCACCGCGCTGGCCAGATCGCTCATCAGAAACGCGGCAACATTACCGACTTCCTCCTGTGTCACGTTGCGTCGTAACGGTGCCTGCTCTTCAAAAAATTTCAGCATTTTGCCGAATCCGCCGATGCCCGCCGCAGCAAGCGTCTTGATCGGGCCTGCCGATATTGCATTGACGCGAATTCCTTTGGGACCGAGGCTGGCTGCCATATAACGCGTCACCGCTTCGAGGCTCGCCTTGGCCGCACCCATGGTGTTGTAGTTCGGCACGACGCGCTCTGCGCCGAGATACGAGAGCGTTAAGCAGGCGGCGTTGCGGCCCTGCATCATCGGTAGCGCAGCCTTCGCCATGGCGGCATAGCTGTAGCTGGAAATGTCATGCGCGATGCGGAAACCCTCGCGGGACATGCCCTCCAGAAAGTCGCCGCCAATCGCTTCCCGTGGCGCAAACGCGATGGCGTGAACAAAACCATCGAGACCATCCCAATGTTTGGCCAGTTCGACGAAAAGATTGTCGATGTCCTCGTCCCGGGAAACATCGCAAGGCAGGATAATTTTTCCGTCAAAATCCGGTGCCAGTTTTTCGACCCGCTCGCGGATACCTTCGCCTGCGTACGTAAAGGCCAGTTCAGCGCCTTCGCGCTTCATCGCCTTGGCGATACCATAGGCGATCGAACGCTGCGATAGCAGGCCGGTGACGAGAATTTTTTTGCTGGCTAGAAAGCCCATTGTTGACTCACAAAAGTTGGGTTGGCAGGAAGCGCCGATTTATTCCACGCGAGTGAATAGGTCGGCGCTTCCTTAGTTCATCAAAAGCGAGTTTATCGTATTCGACCCGGAATTCGACCGAGCCGAAAACGCATGATTTTACGGTAACGGTTTTGCTTGCGACAAAATGCGCTTTTTCGACACGCTGCGTTACAGCGGAAGCGTGCTCTTTCGGATATAGTTAGCGCACTTTTTCATAGGCAATTTTAGTTGCCGCTTTGAGGTGATATGCGTTCCAGACGACTGCACAATGGCTTGTTGATTCGCGTGTTGGCTGCATCCCAACTGCTTGCATTTTTCGGGATGGTATTTGCTGCCGTTCCTGAATACAAACCAGACCCCAACAAAGTGGTTCGCTATGCGTTTGAAATTGCCGAGACAACGCTCGATCCGCAAAAAGTATCCGATGTGTACTCGAACATCGTCAACGGCGCAATTTTTGATGCACCTTTGATCTATGACTACCTCGCCAACCCAGCCAAGCTAAGGCCAAACACGCTGGTTGCGATGCCCGAAATTTCAGCGGACTATAAGACCTTTACCTTCCGCATAACCCCGGGAATATATTTTGCAGACGATCCAGCTTTCGGCGGCAAAAAGCGTGAACTGGTCGCCGAAGACTACGTCTACGCGATCAAACGGCTGTTCGATCCCGTGCTTTCGTCGCCATTGTTGGCGGAGGTAGAGGGCTATCTGCTCGGCTCGGTTGAATATCTCGCCCGTGCGCGCAAGGCAAACAAACTCGATTACGACGCACCTTTTGATGGGATCAAAGCGCTGGATCGCTACACGTTTCAAATCAAGCTGATCAACGCCAAGCCGATTTTCATTTACAACTTTGCGGACTGTCGCATGTCCTGCGCCGTCGCTCGCGAGGTCGTGGAAAAATACGGCGTGGATATCGGCCAGCACCCTGTCGGCACCGGTGCGTTTCGCATTACCGAGTGGAGGCGCTCATCGAAAATGGTGTTTGAGCCAAACCCCAATTTCCGGGAAGTATATTTTGACGCCGAACCCGGCCCGGACGACAAGGAGGGCCAGGCAATACTTGCAAGACTGAAAGGAAAACGCCTGCCCATCGTTGGGCGCATTGAAGTTTCGGTCATCGAGGAAATGCAGCCGCGCTGGATTTCATTCCTGGGTCGTGGTCAGGATCTGATGTGGCTGATGCCGGCCGAATTTGCGAACACGGCCATACCCGGTGGTGCGCTCGCGCCGAACCTGAAAAAACAAGGCATTCAATTCCGCCAGTTACCACTGCTGGATTTGACCTACATGTACTTCAACATGCTTGATCCCGCCGTCGGCGGCTACACCCCGGACAAGGTAGCACTTCGGCGCGCGATAACGCTAGCGTACAAAACGCAGGATGAAATCGACGTCATCCGCAAGGGGCAGGCGATTCCCGCACAGACTCCCTACAGTCCGGGTGTTGCGGGTTACGATCCAAAGTTCAGGACGAGTGCGAACGACTACAACCCTGCCAAAGCGAACGCCTTGCTCGACATGTACGGTTACGCACGTGGCGCTGATGGATACCGGACAATGCCCGACGGGAAGCCGTTGGTGTTAAAAGGCAATTCCACGCCGACCGAGCGCGACAAGCAGATCGATGAAATGTGGAAGCGATCCATGGACGACATCGGCATTCGAATCAGTTTTCGCAAAGCTAAATGGCCCGACCTGCTGAAAGAGGCAGAAGCAGGAAAACTGATGATGTGGCAATTGGGAGGTTCCGCGTCGGCACCTGATGCCGATACATGGCTTACTTCGCTGTATGGCCCAAACGGGGGAATAAAAGGCAATCTCGGCAACTTCAAGCTTAAGGCTTACGATGATGCCTACGAAAAATCGATGCAGCTTCCGGATAGTCCGGAACGGACCCTGCTCTATCAGGAAATGGCCAAACTCATGGTCGCCTACGCGCCATGGAAAATAAATGTGCATCGCATCGCGACGGATTTTTGGTTCCCGTACGTGATCGGTTTTCGTCGGCCCCTCGTGCAAACGCAGAATTGGTGGCGTTACGTTGACGTCGACCTTGCGCTACTGAAAGAGTACGAAGCAAAATGATGGGCGCGCTCGCCCGTTTCACGCTGTGTATTGTCGCGTTCGCTGCGGCAACCGCCAGCGCCGAGCCGGATCCGAACAAGGTACTGCGTTACGCCTTTGAGGTCGCCGAATCAAGTTTTGATCCGCATAAAAATAGCGATGTTTATTCCAACATTGTGAATAACGCAATCTTTGATGCACCGCTGCGCTACGACTTTCTGGCGCGACCGCCGAAGCTGGTTCCAAACACACTGGTTGCGATGCCGGAAGTCTCAACCGATTACAAGACCTATACATTGCACGTGAAGCCGGGCATTTATTTTGCTGATGATCCCGCGTTCGGCGGCAAAAAACGCGAACTCACTGCCGAGGACTACGTCTACTCGATCAAGCGCTTGTTTGATCCCAAGCTTGCCGCGCCACAGCTGGCTGAGGTGGAAGGTTATGTCGTTGGCTCTGAGGAGTTAATGAAGCGGGTGCGTAAAGCCAACCAGATGGATTACGACACTCCGCTCGAAGGCTTGAAGGCACTGGATCGCTATACACTTCAATTGAAATTGAATGAATCCAAGCCTAACTGGATTTACAACTTTGCCGATGGGAGAGTGACGAACGCCGTCGCTCGCGAAGTGGTTGAGATGTATAAGGAAGATATCGTTGCCCATCCCGTCGGTACGGGGCCTTACCGTTTGACGTTTTGGAAACGGTCTTCAAAAATGATTTTTGAAGCCAATCCGAATTTTCGCGAAGAATATTTTCACGGCGAACCAGCGGCGGACGATAAAAACGGGCAGGCGATACTCGCGCGGCTCAAGGGAAAGCGCCTTCCCATGATTGGGCGCGTAGAAGTGGCCATTATCGCCGAGCAGCAACCGCGCTGGATTTCATTTCTCAATCGCGAATTTGATTTGCTCTGGCTGATGCCCGAAGATTTCGGCAATATGGCGACGCCCAATCGGACCCTCGCACCGAATCTGCAAAAGGCCGGCATCGTCATGGAGCAGATCGCAGGAATGGATATGACCTATATCTATTTCAACATGGAAGATCCCATCGTAGGTGGCTACACTCCCGAGAAAATCGCATTGCGTCGCGCCATCTCATTGGGCTACAAAACGATGGACGAGATCAACATCATCCGTAAAGGCCTCGCGGTTCCGGCGCATACGCCTTTCCCGCCCAATGTCGCCGGATACGATACGGCTTTTCGCACCAGCGCCAACCAGCATGATCCAGCAAAGGCGCGGGCGCTGCTCGACATGTACGGCTTCATTGATCGCGATGGCGATGGCTATCGCGAGATGCCGGACGGCACGCCGCTGGTACTCAGATTCAATTCGTCACCGAGTGATCGCGATAAGCAGATCGACGAATTGCTGACGCGAAGCATGGAGGATATCGGCCTCAAACTGACGGTACGCAAAGCCAAGTGGCCGGATTTGCTGAAAGAATCGAACGCGGGAAAATTGATGATGTGGCAGTTGGGTGCCACCGCGTCATCGCCAGATGCCCTCAGCAGTCTGCAAGCTTTGTATGGCCCCAATGCCGGCTTCAAGGGTAACAGGGCGCGATTCAAGCTGGCGGCATTTGACCAGGCGTATGAGAAGGCAGAGCAACTGCCGCATGGCCCGGAACGCACGAAGCTGTATCAGGAAATGGCCAGGCTGACGGTGGCGTACGCACCCTGGAAGATTAATACACACCGCATTCTGACTGATATGTGGTATCCCTACGTGATCGGTTTTCGCCGTCCTTTGATACAGTCGCAGAACTGGTGGAAGTTTGTCGATATCGATCTCGACATCAAAAAACAGTTTGAGGGCAAGTGAGCATGCCCAGAGAAAATGTTTCAGGCTGGATTACAGCGTTCGTCTCGGCGTTGCTATGTTTGGGCGCGGGAAATACTTTTGCAGCCGACAAAGTCAAAACCATCCGCTTCGCATTTCTCATTGCCGAGACTAGCTTTGACCCCGCCAAGGTTTCGGACCTTTACTCGAATATCATCAATGAAGCGATATTTGATTCGCCGCTGACTTACGATTTTCTCGCACGTCCGGCGAAATTGATTCCCAACACCACGGTCGGAATGCCGGAAGTGACGGACGCAGGCAAAACCTATACGTTCAAATTCAAACCCGGCATTTATTTTGCCGACGATCCCGCGTTCAAAGGTGTGAAGCGCGAATTGACGGCCAATGACTACGCCTATGCGCTGAAACGCTTCTACGATCCGCAATTGTCTTCTCCGTGGCTGTGGTACATCGAAGGGAAAATTGTCGGCGGTGATGAAGCGATGGCGGCCGCCAAAAAAACCGGCAAGTTCAATTACGATGCGCCGATCGCGGGAATTGAAACGCCCGACAAGTACACGCTGCGCATCCGGCTGAAAGAAACCGATTACAACTTCGTTTACATTTTTGGCACTGTGCAGACTGGCGCCGTCGCGCGCGAGGTGATAGAAGTGAATGCGGCCGATCCTGGCGCGCATCCGGTCGGCACCGGTGCATTTCGTCTTGCCGATTGGAAGCGTTCGCACAAGATTGTGCTCGAAGCCAATCCCGGTTATCGCCAGCACATTTATGATGCCGAGCCTGGTGACGACCCGGAGGCACAGGAAATTTACCGGCAAATGAAAGGCAAGAAGCTGCCGCAAATACAGCGTGTGGAAGTGTCGGTGATCGAAGAATCGCAGCCGCGCTGGCTTGCGTTCATCAATGGCGAAGCCGATTACGCCAACACGCCCAACGAGTTTGTTGGCATTGCGTTTCCCGGCGGGAAGCTTGCGCCCAATCTCGTCAAGCTGGGCATGCAGGGGCAACGTTTCGTCGAGCCCGATCTTGTCTATACGTACTTCAATATGGAGCATCCGGTGGTAGGCGGCTATACGCCGGAAAAGGTCGCACTGCGACGCGCCATGTGGCTGGGCTATAACCTCGCGGAGGAGATCAACGTTATTCGTAACGGCGGCGCGATGAAAGCTGAATCACCGATTCCGCCGGGCGTGGCGGGTTACGATGCGGCATTTCGCAATCCAGGCGGCGAATACAATCCGGCGAAAGCGAACGCGCTGCTCGATATGTACGGCTACATTGACCGCGATGGCGACGGCTACCGGGAAAATCCCGACGGCTCCAAACTCGTCATCGAAAAAGCGTCTGAGCCGGACAACACGACAAAACAGTACGATGAATTGTGGCGCAAGAATATGGATGCCATCGGCATCAAGCTGGTGTGGAACAAAGCCAAATGGCCGGATTTGAACAAGCAGTCTTATCTGGGAAAATTGGCGATGTGGCAGCTTGCATGGGGTGCAGACTACCCGGATGCGGAGAATTTTTTCCAGAATCTGTATGGCGGAAACGTCGGCAAGAGCAATCGCGCCAAATTCAAATTGCCTGCCTTCGACAAACTCTACGAGCAAGCCCGCCTCATGCCGCCATCACCTGAGCGCAACAAGCTCTATGCCGAAATGTCGAAACTGGTGTCGGTATACGCTCCCTGGATCCCCGGCGTGCATCGCTTGCGCAACGAGATCGCGCAGCCTTGGGTGATTGGTTACATGAAGCATCCGATCATGAATGCGCCTTGGCTTTTTATGGATATTGACGAGAGCAAGCGGGCTGCGCAGTGAGGCAGGGCGTATTTTTTCTCGGCGCCATCATTCTTCAAACACTAGCATTGGCGGGCATTTCAGGGCACTTTCGTTCCCCAAGCCGCTGCAAATGGCGATCTACGAGTCTCTTGGGTATGCTTGTTCTTGAATGTAGCAGGAGCGTGATGTGCGTTGGCAGGTAAGAAAATCGCCACATGACTGGGTGACTCTGCTGTTCGCGATATTCGCGTTGCTTGCACTGCAGCCAGCGACGCTTGCGCACGCCGCCGAAAAGAAGACTCTGAAAATTGCTTTTCGCGCAGCTGAAACCGGTTTCGATCCGCAAAAAATAGAGGACCGCTATTCAGTCGGCATTTGCGAAAATATTTTTGATTCCCTGATTACTTATGACTGGCTGGCGCGCCCGGTGAAATTGGTGCCGCAGATCGTCGAAGCCGTCCCGACGGGCGAGGAGGGCGGCACCCGCTTCACGTTCCGTATCAGGCCCGGTATTTATTTTGCCGACGATCCCATTTTCAAAGGCAAGCGCCGCGAGCTGGTGGCCAGGGATATGGAGTACGCGATCAAGCGCTTTCGCGATCCCGCCAATCGCAGTCCGTACTCCTGGCTGTTTGAAGATCGTGTCGTTGGGCTGGATGAATTCGTTGCCGCTGCCAAAAAAAGCGGCAAGTATGATTACGATGTACCTGTTGCGGGCCTCAAGGTAATCGACAAATACACGATCTCGTTCAAATTGAAGGAACCGGATTACACGTTCATCTATTTTTTCGCCATGCCCAATGTGGTGCCGGTGGCGCGCGAAGCGATCGAAGGCTACGCCAGCGATACGATGGGCCATCCAGTCGGCACCGGCCCCTATGTGTTGAAGGAATGGGTGCGCCGCTCAAAGATTGTGCTGGAAAAAAATCCAGACTATCGTGGCCACGTGCTGAACGCACAGTACGCCGACCCCGCTGATCCGTGGGATCAGGAAGCAATCAAATATCTGGGGCGCAAAACATTGCCGCTGATCGACCGTATCGAAATTTCGCCGATTGAAGAAGAGCAGCCCCGCTTTCTGGCGTTCATGAATCGCGAACATGAATATATTGAAGAAACGCCATTCGCGTTTGTCCCGCAGCTTTTGCCAAATGGAAAGCTCTCGCCTGAAATGCAAAAGCGCAATATGCGCGTTTTCCGTGAAGAAGCACCTGAAACAACGTGGGACGTATTCAATCTCGACGATACCGTCGTTGGTGGATACCAGTCGCAGAATATAGGGTTTCGCCGCGCACTGGTACTTGCCCATGACCGTGAACAGGAGATCGCCATTGTTCGCCGCGGCCAGGCGCTGGCTGCACAAAGTCCTGTACCGCCGGGCATCATTGGTTTTGATCCCACCTTTCATGCGATTGAACAGGAATACAACCCGGCGCGCGCAAAAGCGTTGCTCGATATGTTCGGCTATATCGATAAGGATGGTGATGGCTGGCGCGATCTGCCCAGTGGTGCGCCATTGAAACTCACTTACAAATATCGGGCCAACGAAGAATCGGCTCGTCAGCAGGCAGAGCTGTGGGCGAAATGTCTCGCCGATGTCGGCATTCGCATGGAGGCGATCGCGGTACAGTTCGCGGATCTGCTTAAAGATCGTAAAGTCGGCAAGTATCAGATGTCTGGTATCGCATGGACGGCGGATTACCCGGATGCGCAGAACTTCCTGCAATTGCTCTACGGTCCGAACACAAATATTTCTAATGACGCGCGCTTTAAACTTCCTGAGTACGACCGCTTGTACACGCAGGCGCTAAAAATCCCGGACAGCCCCGAGCGCGACCAGCTTTATCGTGAAATGAATCGCATCATCATCGTTTATGCGCCTTGGCGTCTGGGCGTTCACCGTATATTTAATCATTTCATCAATCAATGGGTGCTCGGCTACAAAAAGCACCCTATTTTGTTTACGAGTTTCAAATATCTGGATATTGATGCTGCCGCCCAAAAGGCGGGCATGCAACAATAGGCTGTGGTGAAGTCTTTTTTTGAATAGAGAGACGTTATTAATTTTCCGTCATTCCCGCGCAGGCGGGAATCCAATTTTGGTTGAACGAACTTGGATTTCCGCCTGCGCGGGAATGACGACAATCTGATGCTGTACCGATTTGTAATTGCAATGGCATTTTCTAACTGAAGGAGGCTCGATGGGTGCCTATATTGTTCGACGACTTTGGCAGATGATTCCGACGCTTCTCGGCGTGGTCCTGCTGATATTTTTTCTGTTCAACTGGGTCGGTGGCGATCCCGCGCTGGTACTTGCGGGCAAAATCACCAACGCCGAACAGATCGAAAACATTCGCAAACAGCTAGGTGTTGACCAGCCGTATTGGTACCAGCTATGGGTGTTCATCAAACAGATCGTGACGTTTGATTTCGGACGCTCCTGGGCGACCAACGAAGCGGTATCGAACATTCTCATCACGCGCGTCGGTCCGACACTCACGATCATGATCCCGGTGCTGCTGCTCGAAACCATTATCGGTGTAATTCTCGCCATCGGTGTTGCGTACGTGCGCGGTACGCTCACCGATCGCATAACAATGATGATCTGCACTGTAGCGATGTCAATCTCGTTCCTCGTTTACATCATCGTCGCGCAATATATCTTCGGCTTCCAGCTGGGCTGGTTCCCGGTGCAGGGCTGGAGTGACAGTTTCACAAAGAATATTGTCACCTATGCGCCGTTGCCGATTTTGCTGGCGGTGTTTGTTAGCCTGGCGCCGTCGCTCAGGCTCTACCGCAGTTTCTTTCTCGATGAAGTGAATCAGGATTACGTGCGCACCGCGCGAGCGAAGGGTTTAAGCGAAAAAACGGTGATGATGAAACACGTTTTGCGCAACGCCATGATTCCGATTCTGACCAACGTCGGCATCTCGTTGCCCGGCATTTTTGTCGGCTCATTTCTGCTGGAAACTTTCTTCTCCATTCCTGGTTTGGGCCGCGAAATTCTGACTGCCGTAAATCGTTCCGACTTTCCCGTGATCAAGGCAGCAACCGTGTATCTGGCGGTGGTCACCATGGTGGTCAATCTCGCCGTCGACGTGCTGTACAAAGCGGTCGATCCACGCGTAGTGCTGAAATAAGGGGTGCCAAGATGAGTGCCGTTCTGACTAGCAACACAACCGCTGCCCCGATTCATCAAGCATCGCCCGGCCTCTGGACGCTCGCCTGGCGCCGACTCAAACGCGACAAGGTGGGCATGATCTCACTGGTTGTCGTGGCGTTTTTTCTGTTGATGATCGTCGGTTCCTATACAGGGCTCATTGCCAGGAACTGGTCCAAGGAAGTCGGTGTTTCGTACGCCAACCCATCGTTTCTTGCCGGTGCGGTAAATCTTGAAGCGGCGAAGACAGAAAGCAGGGAAGGTGCAGCAAAAATTCCTTATGTCGATTTATCCGACATTGATCCGCTCGCACCGCGCTACAAGGAGTGGGAAGAGCGTACTGCAAAAATCAAGGTGACAGAAACACCACGCTCCGAAACCTTGCTGTTCGGTGGCGACAAATGGGGTCGCGACGTTTTGCAAAAGGCGATCAAGGGCGCGCAGACATCAATTTTTGTGGGGCTTTTCGCCGCACTCATCGCGACCATTATCGGTACAACGCTGGGCGCACTTTCCGGCTATCTGGGTGGCAGGGTCGGCGACTTGATGGAATGGTTTTATAACGTCTTCAGTTCAATCCCGTACATCCTGCTCATTCTCGCCTTTGCGGCGGTGTTCGCGAGTTCTCCGGCGATGGCAGACTTTCGCGGCGTGCCGATGGTGATCGCGATTCTCGGGCTCACTGGCTGGACCGGCATCTACCGGTTGATACGCGCGGAGTTCATTAAACATGGCTCACGCGAATACGTGAAGGCAGCAGAAGCAATCGGTGCATCGCACGGTCGTCGCATGTTTGTACACATATTGCCGAACGTGAGTCACGTTTGTCTGGTGCAACTCTCACAACATGTTGTGCAATTCATCAAGGCGGAGGTGATTCTGTCTTATCTCGGCCTGGGTGTACCGGTTGATGCCGTTTCGTGGGGCACCATGCTCGCTGAAGCACAGAGCGAGCTGGTGATCGGCAAATGGTGGCAGTTGGCGGCAGCGGGAATTTCGATGGCGATTCTGGTGACGGCATTTTCGATGCTCACCGATTCGCTGCGCGACGCGCTCGATCCAAAGATCAAATAAGTCCGGGACCAATCAATGGAAAATATTCTTCAAGTCAAAAACCTCGGCGTCAAGTTTCGTCTCGACGGCGGTACCATTTTCGAAGCGGTCAAAGGCACGTCGTTCGATATTCCACGCAACTCTACAGTCGCGCTGGTAGGTGAATCGGGCAGCGGAAAATCGGTTTCGGCGATGTCTATCGTTCGCCTGCTGCCGCGCGAACAAGCCATCGTAGCGCCCGGTAGTGAGGTGCTCTTCAACGGCGAGAATCTGTTGAATGCAACTGACGCCCGGATGCGCGAAATCCGCGGCAAGGAAATTTCGGTAATTTTCCAGGAGCCCATGTCGTCGCTGAACCCGGTGTTCTCGGTCGGTAATCAGGTTTCGGAGGTTTTGCGCCTGCATATGGGCATGAGCATGCGCCAGGCTTGGACGCGTTCGGAGGAGTTGCTGAACGAAGTCGGCATTCCAAATCCGAAGCTGCGGTTGAATTCATATCCGCATGAGCTCTCTGGTGGACAGCAGCAACGCGTCATGATCGCGATGGCGATTGCGTGTGAGCCTAAACTGTTGATTGCCGACGAGCCGACGACGGCGCTCGATGTGACGATTCAAAAACAGATTCTTGACCTTATCGCAAAGCTTCAGGCGTCGCATCACATGTCGGTGTTGTTCATCACCCATGACCTAGCTGTCGTTGGCGAAATTGCCGATACGGTTGTGGTAATGCAAAACGGCGAGATCAAAGAGCAGGGCGCGGCCAAACAGATTTTTGAAACGCCTCAGCATCCATACACAAAAGCCTTGCTCATGTGTCGCCCAAGCGTGAGCAAGCGGCCAATGCGGTTGCCTGTGATCGATGATTTTATGGGAGCCGCTGGCTTGCAACCGGCGCATCTCGCGCAACGCGCGCGCGGCTATGCGGCGGATGACGAAATTGTGCTGGAAGTAAAAAATCTTTCCAAGCATTTCCAGTTGAAAGAGGGACTCTTCAAAAAACGCGATGTGCCTGCAGTGAAAGATGCCAGCTTCAAACTGGCGCGCGGCAAAACGCTGGGGCTGGTTGGTGAATCAGGTTCAGGCAAGACCACCGTCGGTCTCACACTCATGCGTTTGCACTCGGCCAGCGGAGGCGAAGTATTGTTCGATGGCGTCGATCTTTTGAAGCTGTCGGAACGGGATTTCATGAAATACAAGCGCCGCATCCAGATCGTTTTCCAGAATCCGTATGCGTCGCTGAACCCGCGATTCACCGTTGGGCAGATTCTGCTTGAGCCGATGACAATCCACAAAATCGGCAAAGACGAACAAGAGCGCGTGCAGATGGCGATGGCGTTGTTAAAGCGCGTAGGAATGCCGGAAGTGTCCTTTTACAAATATCCGCACGAATTTTCAGGTGGTCAGCGCCAGCGGATTGCGATTGCGCGCTGTCTCACCATGAAGCCCGATGTGTTGATCTGCGACGAATCGGTTTCTGCACTCGATGTCTCGGTACAAGCGCAGGTGTTGAATCTGCTGCAAGACTTGCAGGACGAATACAAAATGAGCTACATCTTCATTTCGCACGATCTGGCGGTGGTGAAATACATCTCGGACCAGGTGATGGTGATGTCAGACGGTGATGTCGTTGAGGTCGCGAATTCGGACGAGATTTATCTGAACCCGAAACAGGAGTACACGAAGAAATTGCTGGGGTCTATTCCCAAAGGATGGCAGGAAGACAAAGCGGCGTAACACGGGCGCGGGAATCAAGGCCGTGGTTCCTGCGTAGGCAAAAGTACAGATTTTTACCCTGAACTTCCGCAGGTTCGAATTCCTATCGCGCTGGCCGCGTGACCACCGTCACCAGCGCAAAGAGGTTGTGCTCCAAGTCATCGATCGTTTCGCCCTTTTGATTCTGGTCCCACTTGAGCAAGCGACCCATTTTCCGCACGGCAACGTGGTCCTCGGCGTCGAACATCACTACCTTGAACCCGGCCTTCTCGTATTGTTCGCGGCTGAATGGCGATCGACCATCGGCCATCGGTTTGAATTTTTCAGAAGGTCCGGCTGGCTTTGGGTGAATGTTGTAAATCACCAGTTTGCCGCCGGGTAGCAGGGCGTTGAAAATTGCACTGAGGAACACTTGATCGCTGACGCCGAGGCTAATCAACTGACGCTTGTCCGCAACCTTGCCATCCGGTTTGATGTATCCGCGTTTCAACGTGTTTTTTGAAACGATCAAGTCGTAATTTTTCCCCACTTGCTCAATTATTTTGGCGTCCTGCGGCCAGAAGCCCTGCAGCAGAGTGATTGAACCCCGACTGCGTCGGGACGTCCCATTGATCGGAGCCGGCGCGACGGCTCCCTGGTCACTTGCCTGCGTATAGAGGGCGGCGAGATAGCTGTCCGGGTCAACACCGGTAACGCTGGCGCCGAGGCTTGCGAGCAATCGCAAATGGCCGATGCTGCCGTAGCCAAAGTCGAGGATGCGTTTGCCCGCAACGTCGCTGAATTTTGCGTCCGCCGCAAATTCAAGCGCCCGCAGGTACGCCAGCGGGGAGCCGTATTTCGTGTAGTAGTAACGATACTCATCGAGCTGCACTGCCGACAATTGCACGCGGCGCGACTCGGTCATTGCCGCTCTTGCAGCGGGCGAAAAATATTCGCGCGTCGTTTCGTTGACATACGCGGCGCGGGGCGCAATCGGTGGCAATGCGCTGGTGGCAGCAAGAAAGCGGCGGGTGAGATCGCTTTGCGCGAGTGGTTGCAATAGTTCTGCTTCACGATTAAGTCCCGCCAGCGTTGGACTGGACTCGGCCGGCGTCGCTGCGGTTGAGTTGCGCGCGGGAGGATCAAAGCGGATCGGCGCTCCTGATCGCGGCTGGTTGGCGCAGCCCGCCAACCAAATCAGCGATAAACATAAGAGAAAGTGCCTGTTTCGAATCACGTTATGGCAGTGGCAAGAGAATGCAAAGAGGAAATGATGCCTGTTAGTATCGATTATGCAGCCG
>JANYFH010000105.1 GCA_025362705.1 Betaproteobacteria bacterium | reverse complement strand
TGCGGCACCGGTGAACGCACCGCGTTCGTGGCCGAACAGTTCGCTTTCCAGCAGGTCTTTCGGAATTGCAGCAGTGTTGATGGCGATGAAAGGTTTGGCGGCACGCGGACTGTGGCGGTGCAAGGCCAGCGCTACCAATTCCTTGCCAGTACCGGACTCGCCGGTAATCAATACCGTGGCGTGCGATTGCGCAAGACGGCCGATGGTACGAAAAACTTCCTGCATGGTCGGCGCAGAGCCGAGTATTTCCGGAACGTCGCCGTTGACGTCCTCGTGCGGTGATTCCCGAATCGATTCGTCGAGTGCGCGACGGATCAGCAGGACCGCATGATCCACGTCGAAGGGCTTGGGCAGGTATTCAAATGCACCACCCTGAAATGCTGCTACCGCACTCTCCAGATCAGAATAGGCAGTCTTGATGATGATCGGCGTGGCGGGCAGCTTTGCTTTCAGCTGTTGCATGAATTCGAGCCCTGATGCACCCGGCATGCGAATGTCGCTGATCACCACCTGTGGCGAGCTATCTTCCAGTGCATCGAGTGCATCCTGTGCGGCGGCGAATGAACGAAAAACAATGTCCTCGCGCGCGAGCGATTTTTCGATTACCCAGCGAATACTTTTATCGTCGTCGATTATCCAAACTGGCCGCATGAACCGCTTTCAAGAATGTTGTGATATTTCCGGGGTTGGCTGAACATTTCGTACAGGTAACAGCACCGTAAATCGCGTCTGGCCGGGAACACTATCGAATTCGATGATGCCCTGATGCTGATTCACCAGATCCTGCGCGATCGACAAACCCAAGCCGGTGCCGCCGTCACGTCCCGATACCAGGGGATAGAAAATTTTATCCTGCAGGGCACTCGCCACACCCGGGCCGTTGTCGATGATGTCGATTGTCAGCGCGTAGCGGTAACGGATACGCGCCAGCGTCACTTGACGCGCAATGCGGGTGACGATGCGGATTTCACCAACACCCTTCATCGCCTGTGCCGCATTTCTTGCGACATTGAGTAACGCCTGGATGAGTAATTCTTTTTCGCCGATGAGATCGGGGAGGCTGGTGTCATAGTCACGCACGACCTTGATGCCGACGGGAAACTCCGCCAGCACCAGTGCCAGTACTCGTTCGAGCACCTCGTGAATATTGAGGCTGGCAAGTTTTGGCAATCGATGCGGTGTGAGCAAGCGATCCATCAATGCCTGCAGCCGATCTGCTTCCTGCACAATCACCTGCGTGTATTCTTTCAATTCATTCTGCGGTAGCTCGCGTTCCAGCAGTTGCGCCGAGCCGCGAATGCCACCGAGCGGATTCTTGATTTCGTGAGCCAGGTTGCGAATCAGCTCCCGATTCAACTGCTGATGCGCAAGAATTTTCTCCTCGCGAACAATTTTCATTTGCTGGTCCTGCTGATGAAACTCAAGCGTCAACCGCTGCCCTTCAGCGGGAGCTGCAGTGCAGGCAGTATGCAAAAGCATGGCGGCCGCGGTTTCGAGCGTAAGTTCGTTTTCACTGAAACCAGCGTCGTGTTCTACAACCCTGTGCAGCATCCCAAATAGCGCCGCGTTGCCGGCATGGGCGGAGAACAATCGCGTGAGTGAAACCCCAAGGGCATTTTTTTGACTGAAGGCAAACATGGTCTCAGCTGCGGGGTTTGCGTATTTCAAGGTAAACGAGCGGTCGATGATGATCACAGCCGTCGAAAGCAGATCGAGACCAGCATAGATGTGGGATGGAAGGTTTGACATTTCTGATTGGGGTTGCAACATTCCTGATGATGCGAAAGCAAATAACTACGACGATAAAAAGCAAGTTCTGCGCCACTCGTTTGCAAATGGATATTTCACTATTCGAGGATACCGTTTTTAGCGGTACCCGGAGACGAAAAAAAACGCCGAAGGCTTTTTACCTTCGGCGTTTCAAATATCGATCGGCAACCCGATCGAAAGGAGACGTTGTTACTTCTTGGTAATCATTTCTTCGCGCAGCGCGCCGATGTTGCCTTCGTGCATCGCCACCTGATCCTGCAAGTTGCGGACGCGTTCGAAGTGACGCTCAATTTCAGTGCGCACTTCCGGACTGATGAGTGGTTTTTGCGCGGTGGCGCTTTGCGCAGCGGTGGAAAACGACGCTCGCATCGTGCGAATTTCGCCAGACCGGCGCTGCTCTTCGGCAAGTGTGGCGCGCGCCTCACCCAACGATTTTTCCTCGGCCTGAATCTCGCTTTGCAATATGCGCAACCGCACTTCGGCACGGCGCTGTTGTATTTTTTCGCCATTGTCGAGGGCGGCAATTATTGTCGGCTGCGGCGCGGTGGTTGCTGGTTCAGGCGGCGCAATCGGCACACTGCTGCCAGCGGAAACAGTGATCAGGGCAGGCGGTGCAGCAGGCGCGGCGGCGATCGAATAGCTTGGCGATGGCACGCTAGTCACCTTCGCAACAGGTATGCTGCGTGCTGAGGACGGCTGGATATTGGCGCTGCCTGGCGACGATTGAATGATAGTCAATGGCTCCAGATCGAGCTTGGTGCCGCCTTTGATCGGCGAATTGGCGTAAGTCACCCGACCGTTCTCATCAACAAACTTGTAAATCGTTTGCGCGTTTTGCGC
>JANYFH010000083.1 GCA_025362705.1 Betaproteobacteria bacterium | reverse complement strand
CACGGTTGCCACTGAAGTTGCTTGATCCATTACGCGGCCCTCGTTTTCTCAGTGAGAATGGTTTTGAGCTGAGCGATTTCGCGCTTCACTCTGGCCACTTCACTGGTTTTGGTCAGTTGTTGCGTGGCGATTTGCATGCGCAACGAAAATTGCGCTTTGCGCAGTCCAAGCAACTCTTTGTTCAGATCTTCCGGGGATTTGGCCCGCATTTCTTTTGTGTTCATCTGGCTTCTCCCGTTTAACCAATCATGCGGTGAACGAAGGTGGTTTTGATCGGCAATTTGGCTGCTGCAAGCGTAAACGCCTCGCGTGCCAATGCTTCATCCACACCGTCCATCTCATACAGTACTTTGCCCGGCTGAATTTCTGCCACGTAATACTCAGGCGATCCCTTACCGTTACCCATGCGGACTTCGGCAGGTTTTTTGGAAATCGGCTTGTCCGGAAAAATACGGATCCACACGCGGCCACCGCGCTTGATGTGACGCGTCATGGCGCGACGCGCGGCTTCGATCTGGCGCGCGGTCAAGCGACCACGGCCAACGGCCTTCAAACCATATTCGCCGAACGAAACTTTGGCGCCGGCGGTAGCGATACCTTTGTTCCGGCCCTTTTGTTCCTTGCGGTATTTACGTCTAGCTGGCTGCAGCATTTTTCACTCCTGCTCTGCGCGGTTTGCGCGCTTCTGCTTGCGGCTCTGGTGCGGCGACGGGCTCTTGCCCCTTGGCCAGCATTTCGCCTTTGTATACGAGAACCTGCACGCCGATTACACCGTACGTCGTGCGGGCTTCAGAGAAACCACAGTCGATGTCTGCACGAAGTGTATGCAATGGCACACGGCCTTCGCGATACCACTCGGTACGTGCAATCTCAGCACCGTTCAACCGACCGCTCGACGTGATCTTGATACCTTGCGCACCAAGGCGCATCGCGTTTTGCATCGCGCGCTTCATGGCACGACGGAACATCACACGCTTTTCCAATTGGCTGGAAATGTTGTCAGCGATGAGTTGCGCATCGGTTTCAGGCTTGCGAATTTCTTCGATATTGACATGTACCGGCACGCCCATCAGTTTGGTCAACTGAACGCGCAGGTTTTCGATGTCTTCACCTTTCTTGCCGATCACCACGCCTGGACGCGATGAGTAGATGGTGATCTTTGCGTTCTTGGCAGGACGCTCGATGATGATCTTGCCGACAGAGGCGCTGGCAAGCTTTTTCTTGAGGTAGGTGCGGACCTTGATGTCCTCAAGCAACATGATCGGGAAATTTTTGCTATTGGCATACCACTTTGACGCGAAATTCTTGTGGACAGCTAAGCGAAACCCAATCGGTGATATTTTTTGACCCATCGTTGCCCCTTATTGCTTGCCGTCGCCAACCGTCAGGAAGACGTGGCAAGTCGGTTTGATAATGCGGTTCCCACGGCCTTTGGCGCGCGCGGTGAAGCGCTTCAGCACAGGACCTTTTTCAACCATGATGGTGGCAACTTTCAATTCGTCGATGTCAGCACCGTTGTTGTGCTCGGCATTGGCGATTGCGGATTCCAAAACCTTCTTAATAATCGTCGCGCCTTTTTGTGGTGAGAAGGCAAGAATATTCAGGGCGTGGTCGACCTTCTTGCCGCGAATCAGATCAGCAACGAGCCGACCCTTTTGTGCGGAGAGGCGTACACCAAATAAATTAGCGGAGACGTTCATTTACTCAGCTCCTATTTCTTCGCAGGCGCTGCGGCCTTCTTATCGGCCGGATGGCCTTTGAAGGTGCGCGTCAGCGCGAATTCACCTAATTTGTGGCCGACCATGTTCTCGGACATATACACCGGCACATGTTGCTTGCCGTTGTGAATGGCGATGGTCAGGCCGACGAAATCCGGCAGGATGGTGGAACGACGCGACCAAGTTTTGATCGGACGCTTGTCTTTGGTGGCAGCAGCAGCCTCCACTTTTTTCAACAAATGGCCGTCACAGAACGGGCCTTTTTTAACGGAACGTGTCATGTCAGTTGGCCTCTATTACTTCGCTTTGTGACGATCGCGAACGATCATGCTCTGCGTACGTTTGTTGGTGCGGGTTTTGAATCCCTTGGCCTTTTGTCCCCACGGTGAAACCGGATGGCCACCACCGTTGGAGCGACCGCCGTGCGGGTGATCAACCGGATTCATACAAATACCGCGAACCGTCGGACGCCAGCCACGCCAGCGATTTGCACCGGCTTTACCAATGACACGCAGACCGTGCTCGCCGTTGCCCACTTCGCCAATGGTGGCGCGGCAATCAACGTGCACTTTGCGGATTTCACCGGAGCGCAAGCGAAGCTGTGCGTACAGACCCTCACGTGCCAGCAGTTGAACCGAGGTACCTGCCGAACGCGCGATTTGGGCGCCTTTGCCGGGAAGCATTTCGATGCAGTGAATCATCGAGCCGACCGGGATGTTGCGCAGTGGCAGGGTATTACCAATTTTGATTGGAGCCTCAGCGCCTGACACCAATTGCGCACCTGCAGAAATACCTTTGGGCGCGATGATGTACCGACGCTCGCCATCGACATAACATAGCAGGGCGATATTCGCGCTGCGGTTAGGATCGTATTCAAGACGCTCAACTTTGGCGATGATGCCGTCCTTGTCGTTGCGCTTGAAATCGATGATGCGATAGTGCTGTTTGTGACCACCACCCTGATGACGCGTGGTGATATGACCGTGGTGATTGCGGCCAGCATGTTTGTACTGCGGCTCAAGCAGCGCGGCGTGCGGCGCACCTTTGTGCAATTCCGCATTCACCACCTTGATCATGCTGCGACGACCAGGTGAGGTCGGTTTGGTTTTGACGAGTGCCATTATGCGGCTCCTTCGACAAAGTTGATGTCGGCATCACCCTTGAGGCAAACGTACGCCTTCTTGACGTGATTACGGCGGCCCTCGAAACGTCCGTGACGCTTCGCCTTGCCTTTTTGGTTGACGATGTTGACACTGGCGACTTCGACTTTTTGATCCTTGAACAGGAGTTCGACGGCAGCTTTCACTTCCGTTTTAGTCGCATCGCGCAGCACTTCAAACACGACTTGCTTTCGCTTGTCGGCCACCATGGTGGCTTTTTCGGAGATGACGGGGCGCAAGACCACCGTCAATAAGCGTTCCTGGCTACTCATGCGAGCACCTCTTCGAATTGCTTGACGGCACCCTTGGTCAGAATGACTTTGGCAAAGCGCACCAAGTTGACCGGATCAGCATGCTTGGCTTCCAGCACCATGACATCCGGCAAGTTGCGCGAAGACAAGTACAGGTTATCGTCCAGGTTATCGGTGATGATCAACACGTGCTCGAGTCCCATGCTTTTGAGCTTCAACGCGAGCAGTTTTGTCTTTGGCGATTCCAGCGTCATGTTGTCGATGACGGAGAGACGATTTTCACGCACCAGCTGCGACAGGATCGCGGCGATACCAGCGCGGTGCATTTTCTTGTTGACCTTCTGCGAGAAATTCTCGTCAGGCAGGTTCGGGAAAATTCGACCACCACCACGCCACAATGGCGAGGATGCCATACCGGCACGCGCACGACCGGTGCCTTTTTGGCGCCATGGCTTCTTGGTCGATTTTTGAACGTCGCTACGACCTTTCTGCGCGCGGTTACCTGAGCGAGCGTTGGCCTGATACGCCGTCACGACCTGGTGAATCAGTGCCTCAGAGTAATCGCGACCGAACAATTCGGCGGAAGCGGGCATCGTGCCAGCGTCTGCGCCTGTGTCGTTAATCAGTTTGAGTTCCATTATTTGGCCTCCCCTTTGGCGAGGCGGGTTTTCGCGGCGGGACGAACCACCACGGTGCCGTTTTTGTGGCCCGGTACCGCGCCTTTAACCAGAATTAACTGGCGGGCGGTATCGATACGAGCGACTTCCAGCATCGGCGCAGTACGGCTCACGTTACCCAATTGACCGGACATGCGCTTACCCGGAAACACACGGCCCGGATCCTGCGCCATGCCGATAGAACCTGGCACATTATGCGACTTGGAGTTACCGTGCGACGCGCGATTCGAGGAGAAGTGGTGGCGCTTGATAACACCAGAAAACCCCTTACCGAGAGAAGTGCCCGACACATCAACCTTTTGGCCAACGGCAAACATTTCCACGGACAGAACGGCACCGACTTTTAACTCAGCCAGTTTTTCTGGTGTTGCTGTAAATTCGCTCAAGACAGAACCCGCTTCCACACCAGCTTTAGCGTAGTGGCCAGCTTGCGCTTTAGCCACACGCGATGCGCGACGCGTGCCAAATGCAACTTGCACGGCCGAATAGCCATCGGTGTCAGGGGTCTTGATTTGGGTGATGCGGTTGTTCGACACGTCCAACACAGTCACGGGAATGGCAGTGCCATCATCCGTAAAAATGCGAGTCATGCCAACCTTCCGGCCGACGAGACCAAGACTCATCATTACATCCTTTTTTAGTTAGCCGCGCCGCCGCTGAGATAATCAAAAAAATCAGTTGCTTGCGAGGTGTTGGCTACTATTGGCCAACGAATCAAATGTACCTTATTGGTACTATTTAGTGCTGCTTTCTTGCCATACTGCCGTGAAACCATTGGCAAAGAGGCGCGATTATAGCCGCCCCTGCAATAAAATTCAACTACTTACAGCTTGATTTCAACGTCTACACCTGCGGGCAGATCGAGTTTCATCAGAGCGTCGACCGTTTTGTCCGTCGGATCAATGATGTCCATCAAACGCAGATGTGTACGAATTTCAAACTGATCTCGCGAAGTCTTGTTCACGTGCGGCGAACGCAGAACGTCGAACCGCTCAATCTTCGTAGGCAAAGGAACCGGGCCCTTAACTACGGCGCCGGTACGCTTTGCTGTCTCAACGATTTCTGCGGCAGACTGGTCGATCAGGCGATAGTCAAATGCCTTCAGACGAATCCGGATTTTTTGTTTGGCTTGTGGTGCAGTTGCCATGCTTTTTCCTTTGAGAGATGGCGGCATTGTGCCGCCTCCCTGCCAATTAACGTACTGGCCTGACTTTTATTACTTAACGATTTTAGAGACGACACCTGCGCCGACAGTACGGCCACCCTCGCGGATCGCAAAACGCAGCCCGTCTTCCATCGCAATCGGTGCAATCAACTGCACATTGATCTTGACGTTGTCGCCAGGCATCACCAT
>JANYFH010000067.1 GCA_025362705.1 Betaproteobacteria bacterium | reverse complement strand
CGTTTGCGTCACCACCGGTCACGCGCAGCGAGCGCGCCGCCAGTGCACGCGAGCAAGTGCATACAAGATTCAACGACAGGCAGGAGGCATTTTTGCAATTCGTACTGTCACAGTATGTGAAAGAGGGCGTGCACGAACTCGATCAGGAGAAGCTGTCGCCATTGTTACGCCTCAAGTACAGCGCGATTGGTGATGCGGTCGCCGATCTCGGTAACCCCGACGAGATCCGTGAATTGTTCGTGGGGTTTCAGAAGTACTTGTACGTGGCAGAGCAGGGCGCTGCACCAGCATAATTTACAAAAAACGCTAGCATTGGCGGGCGTTGCAGGCTATAAATGCCCGAAAACCCTCGCCAAATCTAGACTTTACCTACTTCGCTGCCTTATCCATATCCCGTAACTCCCGCCGCAAAATCTTCCCGACATTGCTTTTCGGCAGCGTATCGCGGAACACAATGGTCTTGGGATTTTTGTAGCCGGTCAATTCTTTGCGACAGTGTGTGGCGACTTGCTCGATGGTCAATGCGGGGTCTTTTTTGACGACGAAAAGTTTCACGGCTTCACCGGTTTTTTCATCCGGTACACCGATGACAGCGCACTCCATTACGCCGGGGCAACTGGCAACGACATCTTCGATCTCGTTTGGATAGACATTGAAACCAGAGACAAGAATCATGTCTTTCTTGCGATCAACAATTTTCACGTGGCCGTTTTCGAGCATGATGCCGACGTCACCGGATTTGAAAAAACCATCCGCAGTCATCACTTCCGCAGTTGCATCGGGCCGCTGCCAGTAGCCGCGCATCACCTGCGGGCCGCGAATGCAGATCTCACCGGGCTCGCCAAATGCAACTTCATTGCCCGCGTCGTCGCGAATGGAAATCTCGGTGGATGGCATCGGCATACCGACATCACCGCTGTAATTGGTATTCATGATTTCGTTGCAGGTCGCGCCGGAGGAGGTTTCCGTCAAGCCATAGCCTTCGATGAGGGGGCAATGCGTGAGCGTGAGCCACTTGTCGGCGACGGCGCGTTGCACCGCCATGCCACCACCGTTGGAAACACGCAGGTTCGAAAAATCGAGACGCTGGAAAGGTTCATTATTGACGAGGCCGTTGAACAAGGTGTTCACGGCTGGCAGTACATTGAACTTGTGTTTGGCGAGCGTCTTGACCATGCTTTCGATGTCACGCGGATTCGGGATAAGGATGCTGTGGCCGCCAGTTTTGAGCGCTAACCACATGCACGATACCAAGCAAAAAATATGGTACATCGGCAGCGCACAGACCATCACGATTGGATCGGGCGCCGGGCCTTTGCTCGTGTCTTCCATCGCGGGTTTCAACCATGCCTCTGAAACCATCACATTGCCAACAATGTTGGCATGCACCAGCACCGCGCCTTTGGAAACACCCGTAGTGCCGCCGGTGTACTGGAGAAAAGCGATATCTTCGGGGCCTAATTGCGGTTTGCTCAAAGGCAGGCTGTGCCCGTCGTCGAGCGCATCGTTGAATTTTGTTGCACCCGGCAGGCTGTACGCGGGCACCGCCTTCTTGACATTACGTACGACGTAGTTGGCGATCGTTCCCTTGGGAAAGCCGAGCAGATCGCCAACCGACGCGACCACGACATGTTTTATCGGCGTTTTGGAGATGACTTTTTCCAGCGTCGTGGCAAAGTTTTCCAGGATGACGATGGCAAGCGAGCCACTGTCATTTAGTTGGTGTTCGAGCTCGCGGGGCGTGTACAGCGGATTGACGTTGACCACCACGAAACCCGCTCGCAGTACCGCCAGAATGGCGACCGGATACTGCAGGACATTCGGCATCATCAATGCGACACGATCGCCGCGCTTCAGCCCTTTGCCTTGCAGCCATGCACCAAATGCCCGCGAAAGCCGGTCAACTTCACCAAAGGTGATCGTTTTGTCCATGCAAGTGTACGCAGCCCGATCGAAGAATTTTTCGAACGACTGTTCGGCCATTTGCGCCAGCGACGTATATTGATTCAAATCTATTTCATGGGCGACGCCAGGCGGATAGTGTTTCAGCCACCATTTAGGTTCTCGTGTCACAGCGCTCCTCCGTAGATGTTTTTTATTTAGACGCTTGCAATTCGTTTGAGTGTATCAGCGCATGGTCACTGCTTGCCTTGCTGCAGGTGTTTGCCAAGTTCCCATTTCGCCAGTGCGTTGCGATGCACTTCATCAGGCCCGTCGGCAAATCGCAGCGTTCGCGCCATCACGTAGGCGTAAGCAAGCGGAAAATCATCCGATACGCCGCCTGCACCGTGCGCCTGAATCGCCCAATCGATGATCTGTGTTGCCATGCTCGGGGCGACCACTTTTATCATCGCAATTTCGGTGCGCGCAGCTTTGTTGCCGACTGTATCCATCATGTACGCCGCTTGGAGTGTGAGCAGGCGTGCCTGATCAATCATGCAGCGCGCTTCCGCGATGCGCTCATGCCAAATTGACTGTGCTGCAATCGGCTTGCCGAAAGCGACGCGCGAGGAGAGGCGTTTGCACATCAATGCCAATGCGCGCTCGGACAAGCCGATAAGGCGCATGCAATGGTGAATGCGACCCGGGCCGAGACGGCCTTGCGCGATTTCGAATCCTCGACCTTCTCCGAGCAGGATATTGCTTGCAGGTACGCGCACATTGTTGAATTCGATTTCGCAATGACCGTGCGGCGCGTCGTCAAAACCGAATACGGGAAGAGGGCGAACGACGGTGACACCGTCAGTATCGGCAGGCACCAGAATCATCGATTGTTGCGAATGCATGTGTGCATCCGGATCAGTTTTACCCATGACGATGTAGATCTTGCAGCGTGGATCGCCGGCACCGGAGATCCACCACTTGCGCCCGTTGATGACGTAGTCGTCGCCATCGCGTGCGATGCGGGTTTCGATATTGGTTGCGTCACTCGATGCGACACCGGGCTCGGTCATCGCGAAGGCGGAACGGATTTCGCCGTTCAGCAGCGGCGTCAACCATTGCGCCTGTTGCGCTGCTGTGCCGTACTGGGCGAGCACTTCCATGTTGCCGGTGTCAGGTGCGGAGCAGTTGAATACTTCGGGTGCCCAATGTATCGCGCCGGTAATTTCGGCCAGTGGTGCGTACTCGAGGTTGGTCAGACCAGCACCGTGTTTGGCTTGCGGCGCAAACAGATTCCAGAGGCCCGCATCTCTGGCTTTCGGTTTGAGTTCCTCGATGATTGCGGTTGGCGTCCAGCGTTTACCGAGTTTGGTATTGGCTTCCACTTCTTCATGGAAGCGGTGCTCGTTAGGGTAAATATGTTCGTCAAAAAAAGCGTGCATGCGCTGCTGCAAGTCGACGACTTTGGGGGAGTGGCTGAAATCCATGATTTTCCTGTCGGGCAAAAAACTATTTATTGATCAATTTCTCTGCGACTTTCCAACCCAGCTCGGCCAGCGGCCTCGCGGCTTTGCCCATTGCGACAGCCTGCTCCGACGCGGCAGTACCGTCCACGACCCGCTTCATGATGCCCTGCAAAATGCCCGCCATGCGAAACAGATTGTAGGCCAGGTAATACTCGAAATTTTCGATGCCGGGCCGGCCGGTGCGCTGGCAATAAGTTGCAACGTACGATTTGAAATCGGGAATACCGAGCTCTTCCAGATTCAATCCAGCTAAACCCCGGAACGCGCTCGGTGGCACATGCCAGGCCATGCAGTGGTAGGCAAAATCGGCCAGGGGATGCCCGAGTGTGGAGAGCTCCCAATCGAGGATCGCGAGCACCCTGGGTTCGGTGGGATGGAAAATCAGGTTATCGAGCCGGTAATCGCCGTGGACAATGCTTGTTTCTTCTCCGGGTGGGATGTGCTTCGGCAGCCATTCGATGAGCTTGTCCATCGCGTCGATTTTTTCAGTTTCCGATGCACGATACTGTTTGCTCCAGCGTGCGATCTGGCGCTCAAAATAATTGCCCGCCTTGCCATACTCAGCAAGGCCGATTGCCGCGAAATCCACCTGATGCAGTCGCGCGATGACACGATTCATTTCATCGAAAATCGCTGCGCGTTCAGTAGGCGTCATGCCGGGCAGCGCGGGATTCCACAGCACCCGGCCATCGACGAACTCCATGATAAAAAACGCGCGGCCAATCACGGACTCGTCATCACACAACGCAATCATGTTCGCCACCGGCATGGCGGCTTTTTTCAGCGCGGCCATCACTTGAAATTCGCGTTCAATCGCGTGTGCAGAAGGCAGCAGCTTCGCTACCGGGCCGGGCTTGGAGCGCATCACATAGGTGTTCGCGGGTGTGACTAGCTTGAAGGTCGGGTTCGACTGTCCGCCCTTGAATTGCTCAATGGCAAGCGGGCCCTGAAAGTCGTTGATGTGCATACCCATCCAGTTTGCCAACGCATCGACATCAAATTGCTGGCGCGAGGAAACCGGCATGGTACCGGCGAAATGTTCAAAGCCCGACTCAGACATTTTCCTGTTCCCCGTATTTTTGACGGTACTTCGAATATTGTTCGAACAACACTTCCATGGTTGTCTTGCGGTTGCCCGGCTGCAGCCAGTCCAGTGGCGAGAGATTGACCATGCGCAACACGATATCAACGCGTGCCTCACCGATGTCGAGTACGTTGATGCAGGCAGGGCTTTGCTCGAAACCGCCGAGCAATTGGCGCTGCCCCGTCAGCAAATAAGAAAGGATTGCGCGGTTCACTGCGCCGTGCAAAACGAGCAACAGGGTATCCCAGGTTTTATCGGCGCGAATCGCATCGACTTCGGGTAACACCCTGTCGAGCATCTGGCCAATTGTCTCGCCGCCGAGGAATTGCACGTCTTCATCGACGACGCCGTCAGTGGCTGCGGTAAAGGAATGCAGCAGGTCTTTTTCAGCGATGGTGGCAAGGCGTCCACCACGAATTTCCTGCAAGCCCGGTCGCTGTTGAGATACCACGTGATTGCCCGCAGTTTCCTGTACGTGACGGGCTGTTTGTTCAGTACGCTCAAGGCCGCTGGTGATGATGCGATCAAAGCGTACACCGTGCTCCGCGAACAGTTTGCCAGCCGCGCGTGCCTGGTCAATGCCAAGTTTGTTCAGTGGCACCGTTTCGGGCGGTACCGGTTTTCCTTCTGGTGTGAAATAAGTCACGCTGCCGTGGCGCATCAGGTAAAGGCGACGACGCGTTCCCGGCGGCGTAAGGACGGTGCTATGCACGGGCATTGAACTTTATTTTGCCGATAAGCAATTGCCCGAACATGACCCAGTCACCTGCAAATGAAAAAAGTGGATAGGTGAATGTTGCCGGCCGGTTCTTTTCAAAAAAGAAATGGCCCAGCCAGGCGAAACCATAGCCAAACAGCGGCACCGCTGCGAGCCACCAAGCATTGCCGCTGATGAGGGCCATTGCCAATGCGCCCAGAACCAACCAGCTGCCGATGAAATGCAAAACGCGGCAAGTTGTATTGACGTGTTCAGAGAGGTAATAAGGATAAAACTCGCTGAATGTTTTGTATTGTTTTTCCACATTCGCCTCTTGAAAAATCAGTCTCGAAAGCTCGTATCTATTCTATCGAGTTTTCGTAGCAGTCCTGGCCACGCAAGATTGCCGCCCAAGCCTTTGGTCACGGCTTTCATCTGTGTTTTTGCGCCGTCGAGTATTGACGACGCTATTGGAATCAACTCTCCACCACCGGCCTGCGCGCGAATCTGAATCATGCAAGTCGACTCGAACATATACATGGCCTGGAAGGCGTCGGCAATCGTCGCGCCGACCGTTAACAGTCCGTGATTGCGCAGCATGAAGAATGTCTTGTCGCTCAAGTCTTGTACCAGACGCGGTTTTTCATCGTCATTCAGCGCGACGCCCTCGTAGCCGTGATAGGCGAGGCTCGCCAGCACGAAGATCGATTGCTGGGAAATCGGCAGCACGCCGCCTCTTTGGGCCGAGACCGCAACACCGTTTGGCGTATGCACATGCAACACACATTTGGCGTCATGGCGCGCGGCGTGGATGGCGCTGTGAATCGTGAATCCCGCAGGGTTAATCGGGAAAGGATTGTCTGTATCGAGCTTGTTACCAGCGAGATCGATTTTGACGAGACTTGATGCCGTAATTTCGCCGAACATCATGCCGTAGGGATTGATCAGGAACTGGTTTTCCACTCCGGGAAGTTTGGCGGTGATATGGGTGAATACGAGATCATCCCAACCGTATTGCGCTACCAGCCGATAGCATGCGGCGAGATCGACGCGGGTTTGCCATTCCTCGGCGCCGACCTTGTTTTTGAGAGATGCAACGGTCGCAATTGCGGATGTGTTCATGATGAGTGCCTCGTCAGGATGGAATAGCCAAGTAACAAGAAAAAAAGATTAAACACTAGCATTGGTGAGCCTCTCAGGGCATTTATTCTCCGGAAAGCCCGCCAAATGGCGATCTGCATATTTTAACGCTGCCAGGATCAACTCACCAAGCGTAGCGCATTTTCGGCGATGCCAAGTGTCACGTTTTGTCCTGTAGCAAATATTTCGCTCTCAGGTTGATGCGAGTGGTCGACGATCAGCTCACACCCCTTTGCACTAAGACGATAACGTACAAATTCGCCGAGAAATTCGCGCTCCAAAATCGTTCCGGCAACGTCGATAGTGTGACGCTGGCGATCCGGCGATATCACATCTGTATTGATGCTGATTGTATGCGGGCGCACCGCCAGCGATGCACCGGCGACTACCTGGGTGGAGACGCTGGCAGGCAGTGATACCCTCCCAAGTAACATTGATACAAATGTCACGCCGTCACGTGCATGTTCAATTTCACCTTCGATAAAATTGATGGTACCGACGAAGTTGGCGACAAAGCGGTTGGCTGGCGCGTCAAAGAGTTCTATCGGCGTGCCGATTTGCTGGATCACGCCCTGATCCATCACGGCGATGCGATCACACGTCGTGAGCGCTTCTTCCTGATCGTGAGTTACAAAGATTGTGGTGATACCGAGACGGCGCTGAAGGGATTTCAATTCCTGCCGCATCTGCACGCGCAGCTTGGCGTCGAGATTGGACAGTGGCTCGTCGAGCAATAGCAGTTTTGGTTCAACTGCCAACGTGCGCGCCAGCGCAACGCGTTGCTGCTGCCCGCCTGAAAGCTGATTGGGTCGTCGCTTCGCAAAATCGGCGAGCCCTACCAGTGCGAGGACATCCTGCACTTTGCGTGTGATTTCGGCGCGTGGCAATTTGCGTTCTTCCAATCCGAAGGCAACGTTTTTTTCCACCGTCATGTGCGGCCAGAGTGCGTAATTCTGAAACACCATGCCAATGTTGCGTTGCCATGGCGGAACACGCGTGATGTCGCTGCCATCTACTGTGATCTGGCCGGCCTGCGCGAAATTGAACCCTGCGATCAGGCGCAACAACGTCGACTTCCCCGAGCCTGATGGGCCGAGGAGGGCGAAGAATTCTCCCGGCTCTATGCTGAGCGATATGTCCTTCAGCACTTGTGTCGCGCTCTTGCCGCTGCCATACGCCAGAGCGATATTTTTGCATTCGACTCGACCCGGTTTCATTGCTTACTCCGATTTCGCATGGATGCCGGTTTGCGATGCGCGGCTGGAAATAATGCGATGTGAAAAATAGGTGCCCAACGCAACGATGATGACTGCAAGCACGCCGAGTGCGGCACCCGGCCCGCGTCCAGCGATTGATTGCATGTACAGGTAAATTCCGTATGACATCGGCGCATCCGATTGGGTGGTGGTGAGCATGATCGTCGCGGAAAGTTCGACAGCCGCCGTAATGAAACTGGTGACGAAACCGGCGAGAATGCCTCCCGCCATTAACGGCACAACAATGCGCTGGATGGTGCGCGCTTTGGTTGCGCCAAGATTCCCGGCCGCTTCTTCAAGCAATACCGACACTTGTTGCAAGGCGGCCATGCATGAGCGCAACGCGTAGGGCAATCTGCGGACGGCGTAGGCTATCGCGATCATGATCCAGATGGTTGCGACCTGGGAATCCATGCCGGGCAATGTGATGCCTTTGAAGGTGCGCAGATAGCCTATCGCCAAAACGATTCCCGGTATCGCCAGCGCTGCCGAGGCCATGAAATCGAGTGCCTGTCTGCCCGGCACTTTCGTACGCAGGATCAAATATGCAATTGCGCTGCCGAGAATAACATCGAGCAGCGCTGCGAGCCCGCAATAGAGCAATGTATTGACGATCATGCGCGGGCTGTCGATCAATACGGACTTGTAGTGCTCAAGCGTGTACGCGTCGGGCAATACAGAAAAGCTCCACACCTTGGCAATTGAGAGCAAAACGATGCTGATGTGTGGAGACAACACCATTAATAACAGCAAACTGATCCAGCCATAAGCCAGAATGCTTTGTGCGGTTGATAAACGGCGACGTGACAGCGAAGAGCCGCCGCGTTGGGTAGTCGAATAATCTTTGCCCTTCAAGGCGCGTGCCGACAGCCACAACGCGAACAGCGAAAAGGCAACCATGATTACGCTGATGACATAACCGATCGGATCTTCCAGCCCGACCGAAGTAATGCGCAGATAAGCTTGCGGCGCAAGCATGTTGGTGACGTTCAGCACGAGCGGAGTACCCAAATCGTCAAATACCTTGATGAAAACCAGCGATGCGCCAGCCACAAAGCCGGGCATTGCCAGCGGAAACACGATGCGGCGGAAAAGGCGCAAACCGTGCGCGCCAAGGTTCTGCGCACTTTCTTCCATGGCGCTATCGATATTATTCAACGCAACCGTGAGATTCAGGAGAATGAATGGGAAGTAATGCAAACTCTCGACGAATACGACGCCGGTCAGCCCTTCCATCAATGGAATCGTGATACCGAACCAGTCATTGAGCAGCAGATTGATCGAGCCGGAACGCCCGAAAATAAGCTGCATCGCGACCGCACCAACGAACGGCGGCATGATGAGTGGCAGGACGCCAAGTGTCTGGATCAGTAGCGCGCCGCGAAACTCAAAACGGATGGTTAAGTAAGCTAACGGCAAAGCGATCATTGACGCGAAAAACACACTGGCGAGCGCGACGATCAGGCTGTTCCAGAACGACTCCTGCATCAGCGAAATGCTGAAAAATGCGCCAAAATGCGAAATTGTCAGGCCGCCGCCGCGATCAGCAAATGCAATATAGGTTACGTTTATTACTGGTACGATCAAAAAAGCCAGCAAAAACAATGCGATCAATAGTGCTACCAATACTTCAACCAGGCTGAATTGACGCACTGCTTTGTTCATTTGCCCCCCGGTGCGAGATGCCAAGCTTCTGTTTTTATTGTTGAAAAATCAGGCACATTGGGCTTTTTGTAGAAGTGTTTCCTAAAAAACCATTTTAAGTTATTATTATTATGAGATTTTAGGTTCGCAAAGCGCAACCGCTTGGAAAAGAATACATCAGGAGCGGATTCACGTTGTTGCGAAATAGACTGCACCGCCCGAAGCTAATAATGAATAATTCTATTTATCGAACTGGGTGTTGGGAGAAAATTTGGCGCTGACAGATGCATTGCAGATTGTGAGCCTCACCGATCCGGGCAGAGTTCGTGGTCATAACGAGGATTGTGTCGAATCGCGTCCCGAGTCTGGCATCGTTGTGCTCGCAGATGGAATGGGGGGCTACAACGCCGGTGAAGTTGCGAGCGGAATGGCGACATCGTCGATTACGGCGGGCCTTGCGCAAGCGTGGACGCGTGAAGCGCTCAAAGGTCTTGACCGCGCTGCAGCGATGGCGCTTTCGCAGTCCGTAGTGCAGGAGCAGGCGGCAAAGGCGAATGCGGCGATTTATGCTGCCGCACAAAAGGATCCGCATTGCGCGGGCATGGGCACGACACTGGTGACGTGTCTGTTTTA
Source organism: Betaproteobacteria bacterium (assembly GCA_025362705.1). Classification (GTDB taxonomy): domain Bacteria; phylum Pseudomonadota; class Gammaproteobacteria; order Burkholderiales; family Usitatibacteraceae; genus UKL13-2. The sequence goes on along the minus strand of JANYFH010000067.1, from coordinate 4,773 downwards.
CGATGATTTTCTGACAGTCGGGCATGTAGGCGATTCGCGGCTCTACCGGATGCGCGATGATGTTCTTGAACAACTGACGCGCGACCACTCGCTTTTACAGGAACAGATTGATTCCGGACTTATTTCGAAAGAAGATGCGCGTAATTCGCACAACAAGAATCTGGTAACGCGTGCTGTTGGTATCGATCCGGAAGTCGAGGCCGAAGTGCACAGTTATGATGTCCAGGTGGATGACATTTTTTTGCTTTGCTCAGATGGTCTGAATGACATGATCGAAGATGAAGAAATCCAGATGACATTGATTGCCTTGCGATCAAATCTGGAGCTGACGTCCCAGCAGTTGGTTCAGGCAGCCAATGATGCGGGCGGACGCGACAATGTATCGGTGATGCTGGTACGCGTCATCAAGAGTTTTGCGGTGGAAAGAGGCTTTTGGGCAACTGTAAAGTCCTGGTTTCGTTGATTCAAAAATGGCTGGCTATCAGTAGAAAATAGACAATGCGCCGCAATGGGAGCAATCTCTGCGGCAAAAGTGTGATCGAAAGAACTTTTTAGGGTTAAGGCTATGGCAAAACTGATCTTGAGTGTCGACGGTACGGTACTGAAGGAGATCACGCTCAGTAAAGAGCGGACCACACTCGGCCGAAAACCGCACAATGATATTCCGGTGGACAATCTGGCGGTGTCAGGTGAACACGCCGCGATCATAACCATCCTGAATGATTCTTTTATCGAGGATCTCAATTCGACAAACGGTACGCTTGTCAATGGCAAGCCAATCAAGAAACACTTCTTGCAAAACAATGACGTCATTGAAATCGGCAAACACAAGCTCAAGTATTTTAATGATGCGCCCGTTGCGGCTTCTGCCGGAGATTTCGAAAAGACGATGATTATCAGGAAGCCCGTCGCACCTGCGTCGGCGCCTGCAGCGGCGATCTCAGCTCCAGTACCACCACCAACGCCGCCACAATCTGCGCCACCAGCGGCCATTCCTGCTAGCGCGAACCTGTCTGATACTCAAACCAATATGAAGCCGCTGGTCATGCCTTCCAGTCCAGCACCGGCTCCTGCACCAAGTCCGCAGGCGCATGATCCGAACAGTCCCGCCCGGGATTCAGCGATTCAAGTGCTTTCCGGCGCAGCTGCGGGCCGTACCTTGGATCTCACCAAGAATCTCACGACAATTGGCAAACCTGGTGTTCAGGTCGCCGTGATTACCAGGCGTCCGACTGGGTTCTTCATCACACATGTGGAAGGCGCGGTATTTCCGACCATCAACGGCGTAGCGCTCGGTGGGCAGGCCAAACAGCTCGGCGATCACGACTTGATTGAAATCGCCGGCATCAAAATGGAATTCTTTTACAAGCCCTAATCTGCAATTGCGGGTAGTGTCGGCGTTGTCCTGATCTCGTCAGGCCCCTTCGCACAAGCAATTTTTGATCGCATCTGACCAGTTGCGAAACGTACCGCGCATACTTGTTGCCTGTGCGTTACCACACATCTTTTTTGACCTACAACGGGCATAATCATGATAGTGGGGCGGGAACAGGGATCCTGCGGACTACATGTCAACACAGAGGCCGAAAAATTTCGGAACGGCCCGGTCGTGAGAGTGCGGAGAAGTTATGCGAATAAAGATTTTAGGCTGTAGCGGAGGGATAGGAGGGGACCTCCGCACTACCGGTATGCTGGTCGATGAAGATATTCTTATCGATGCTGGTACTGGTGTCGGTGACTTGTCGATCGAACAGTTAGTCAAGATCGATCATGTTTTCGTGACGCATTCTCACCTTGACCATGTAACCAGCATTCCGTTTCTTGTCGATACGGTGTGCTGGATGCGCGACCGACCGCTTATCCTGTACAGCACGGCAGCAACGATTCAGATCCTCAAAGAGCACCTGTTCAACTGGAAAATATGGCCTGACTTTTCGCAGATACCTAATGCTGAAAATCCGGTGATGGTTTATCGGGAGATCCAGGTCGGAGAGACTATCGAACTTGATGGACGCAAGATCACCGCTATCCCTGCGGTGCATACAGTTCCTGCGGTCGGCTATTTGCTCGACAGTGGGCAGGCGACCCTCATCTTCAGTGGTGACACGACCAATAACGATGCTTTGTGGGACATAGCCAACCGGGCTCACAATTTGAAGTATTTGATTATCGAAACTGCCTTCCCGAACAAGGAACGCGAAATTGCGATTGCTTCAAAACATTTGTGTCCGAGCATGTTGGCTGAAGAACTTTCCAAGCTAACGCGGCCGGTCGAGGTATTTGTGACACACCTCAAACCCGGCGAGATTTACCTGACCATGAGCGAGATTGGTCGAAATGCAGGAAAATGGCGTCCACGGATGCTTGAAAACGGTATGGAACTGACCATTTAGTTTGTCGATAGGTAATGTCTGTAATTCACAGGCTACCAAGAAAGGCGGGGTTGTCAAATGAGTGCCGTGTTGGAACCTAAAACCAGTGGACCCGCAAATGTTGCGGATATGTCGTCGAAGCTGGCGTTTTCCAAAAAACTCCAAGCGGTCACCAATCGCATCCACTCAACCACCAACATCGATGAAATCATGCTCGATGTTACGCGTGATATCTGCCAGCTTTTCGATGCTGATCGCCTGACGATCTACACGCTTTCAGAAGATGGTCAATCCATCATTTCGAAAGTCAAATCGGGCCTCAATTCTTTCAAGGACATCAAACTGCCTCTCTCGGAAAGCTCCATTGCGGGCTGTAGCGCTCTGAACAAGCGATTCATGAACATCAAGGATGTCTATGACGATTCAGAGCTAAAGAGTTTTTCGCCGAACTTGGCCTTTTTGAAGGCGGTTGATCAACGCACTGGCTATCGCACCAAGCAGATGATGGTTGTTCCAATCGTCGGTGGAGAGGGTGGCGGCGAGTTGATGGGTGTAATTCAGGTGATCAATCACCTGCCGGGGACGTCATTTCCGGCCTTGGCTGAGGAAGGCCTGGTTGAACTCTCGAATACACTGGCCATCGCGTTTCGGGTACGGCAGCAAATACCAGGCCAGATCAAATCCAAGTTCGAGTACCTTATCGTCGACAATGTAATCTCCGACGCGGAGCTCGAACTCGCTACACGAACGGCGCGGCGCAAGAACAAGAATGTTGAAGACATTCTCATAGATGAATTTCAAGTGAAACCGGCTGCGCTTGGTGCGGCACTTGCCAAGTACTACGGCGTGGATTACGAACCATTCAAGGCTGACCGTATCAAGCCACTCGATTTGTTGAAAAACCTAAAGAAAGAATACGCTGAATCATCGAATTGGCTGCCGATTGAGGACAGCAAAGCCGGCTTGATTGTGATGACGACCGATCCCGAGCACGTTAAAAGCTCAAGGGTGGTTGAAAATATTTTTCCAAAATTGAAACCGGTTTACAGGGTTTGCACTGCGCGGGATTTCATTCTGACCGTCAATCAATTTTTTGGTGCTGACGGTGGTGCCAGCGAAGATATCGGGGATCTGCTATCGAACCTGGATGATGAAGCTGAGCCGGGTGAAATTGGTGGCGATGATCTTTCCGCTGCCGCCGACAATGAACTGGTCAAACTCGTCAATAAAATTATTGTTGACGCCTACAATCAAGGTGCGTCTGATATCCATATCGAGCCGATGCCGGGTAAGGGCAAAACTGGTGTGCGTTTTCGCAAAGACGGATCGCTTTCAACTTATATCGAAGTGCCGGCAAGTTATCGTAGCGCATTGACCGCGCGCCTGAAGATCATGTGTGACCTGGATATTTCAGAAAAACGAAAACCCCAGGACGGCAAGATTAAATTCAAGAAATACGGGCCACTTGATATTGAACTGCGCGTCGCGACCATTCCTACCGCAGGTGGTGTCGAAGACGTTGTGATGCGTATCCTTGCTGCAGGCGAGCCGATCCCGTTGGACAAGCTTGGCCTTACTTCGAAGAACAAGGCGAACCTGGAAAAGACAATTTCCAAACCGTACGGATTATTTTTTGTATGTGGGCCGACCGGCTCAGGCAAGACGACAACACTGCATTCGGTGTTGGGCTCACTCAATAAACCTGACACGAAAATATGGACCGCAGAAGATCCCGTTGAGATCACGCAAAAGGGATTGAGACAAGTGCAGGTAAACAAGAAAGTCATCGATTTCCCGGTCGTTATGAAGGCGTTTCTGCGTGCTGATCCAGACATCATCATGGTCGGTGAGATGCGTGATGCTGAAACCACTCATATAGGCATTGAGGCTTCTCTCACAGGTCATTTGGTGTTCGCGACTCTGCACACAAATTCGGCACCGGAAGCCGTGATACGACTACTAGATATGGGTATGGATCCGTTCAATTTTGCTGACGCATTGCTGGGCATTCTTGCGCAGCGATTGGCAAAACGCCTTTGTGGCAAATGCAAAGAGGCCTACACACCGGATGCCGAAGAGCTAAAGAGCTTCATGACTGAATACACCGTCGATCTTCGCCAAACGGACCCTTGGAAAAAAGACCCACAGGGCGAAGCAAAAAAAATGTATGACTATTGGCTGAAAGAATACGGCAAGGACGGTAAGCTGACTTTCTATCGGGGCAAAGGCTGCGATACCTGCGGGGGCACAGGTTACAAAGGACGCGTGGGATTGCACGAGTTGATGGTTGCCAGTGATGCAGTCAAGAAAATGGTACAGGAGAAATCTCGTGTCGCGGATTTGTTCGTCAAATGCGTCGAAGAAGGTATGACGACGCTGAAGATGGACGGCATGGAAAAAG
>JANYFH010000030.1 GCA_025362705.1 Betaproteobacteria bacterium | reverse complement strand
CCGCGTATACGCGCCTGTGGGCACGCATGAAGATTTGCTGCCCTACCTCGTTCGACGGCTGCTTGAAAACGGCGCGAATTCTTCGTTTGTGAATCGCATCGCTGACCCTGATGTGTCGATTGAGGATGTCATTGCAGACCCGATTGCAGCGTGTGAAAGCAATCCGCAAAAGGCGAATACCAAACTGCCGCTGCCGAGAAAATTATTCCTCGCGTCCGACATCAACCGATTGAATTCCAGCGGTTTTAGTTTTGCCGATGTTGCAGCAACAGATGCATTGCATGATGCGATGGCGCCAACGCTTTCGCGCAACGACTTTGTCGCCATGCCGTTGGTTGCGGGAGACAAGATGCGCGGCGCGCCGATCGACGCCAGGTGTCCTACGACGCTCGCTAAAATTGGCAACGTTGAGGAGGCCGATGAACAATTGCTGAATTTGGCATTGGATATCACCTCCGCATGGCCCGGTTTGCCCGGCGAAGAACGCGCAGAGGTACTTGAGCGTGCAGCGGATTTGCTGGAAGCGCGCCACGCATTTTTCATGGCGCTGTGCGTGCGCGAAGCCGGCAAAACCCTGCCGGATGCGCTGGGCGAAGTTCGCGAAGCAGTGGATTTTTGCCGCTACTACGCGGCACTCGCGCGGCAGCATTTTGCGGCGCCACAATTGCTGTCGGGGCCGACTGGTGAGAGTAACGAACTATCGTTGCATGGGCGCGGCGTTTTCGCGGCGATTTCACCGTGGAATTTTCCGCTGGCCATTTTTCTTGGGCAGGTCGCGGCGGCGTTTGCGGCGGGCAATGCGGTCATTGCGAAACCTGCTGAACAAACACCGATCATCGCCTTCGAGGCTGTAAAGCTGTTACTCGAAGCGGGTATGCCGAAAGATGCAATCGCGTTGTTGCCCGGTCGCGGTGAAATCATCGGCGCAAAACTGGTCGCGGATCATCGCATCGCCGGCGTCGTGTTTACCGGCGGCACCTCGACCGCACAAGCGATTAACCGCTGTCTGGCAAATCGCACAGGCGCCATCATTCCGTTCATCGCAGAAACGGGCGGCCTGAACGCCATGATCGCTGATTCCTCGGCGCTACCGGAACAGATCGTCAACGACGTAATTGCGTCGGCATTCAACAGTGCCGGGCAACGCTGTTCGGCGCTGCGGATTTTGTGTGTGCAAAAAGATATTTTCCCGCGCCTGTCCATATTGCTTGAGGGTGCGATGCAGGAATTGCGCCTCGGTGATCCGCGGCAATTGGATACCGACATCGGGCCGGTGATTGATCGCGAGGCGCTGGATATGTTGTTCGCGCATCGCGAGCGCATGGCGCAGAATTTCAAAACCATCGGCCAGACGCAGCTTCCGCGCGATATTCCGGCAGGGCATTTTTTCGCACCCTGTGCATTCGAAATCCCGGCCTTTGATGCCATCAAGACGGAAGTGTTCGGGCCGATTCTGCACGTGCTGCCATTCGAAGCTGATCAATTGATGGATGTGGTCGATGCGATCAACGCCAGCGGTTTTGGGTTGACGCTGGGCATCCATTCGCGTATCGAAGAAACCATTCGCGCCATACGTGCCCGCGCTCGCGTGGGCAATGTGTACGTGAACCGCAACCAGATCGGCGCGGTGGTAGGTGTGCAACCATTCGGTGGCGAGGGTTTGAGCGGTACCGGGCCAAAAGCAGGCGGGCCGAATTATTTGTTCCGGTTTGCGTCGGAACGTACGTTTACGGTTAATACTGCGGCGGCGGGGGGCAATGCGGCGCTGATTGCGAGTTCAGAATGAACTTAACAAGGCTCCGTTACATCCGCTGACTATGACGTGATGAATCAGAGGTAGCAAATGCAAGGACTGGCGCGACGAGTGATTTTTTGTGGCCTGCTTTCAATCGCAGGCTGTGCGCAGGTCATCACGCCTTATATCGCACCGCCCGGGTTGGCGTTGCCGTTCGAGTCGGTGCAGCCTTTCTCAATGACCTCCGTTGGCCAAATCGCACCACCAGCGTGGGAACCCTGGATTCTTTCGCGTTTCCTGCCGCCTACCAAGTATCAAATCGTCGACCATGATGGCGAGCGCGTGCTGCAAGCAGATGCGAATGTGTCGGCATCCGGCTTGCTGCAGCCGTTGGCGCTTGCGACGACAGAATATCCGCACCTTCATTGGCGCTGGAAAGTACCGCAGTTGATTGCCGATGCAGACAACGCCAGTCGCAACTTTGATGATTCTCCGGTGCGTGTCATTGTGGCATTCGCTGGCGATAAATCCAAATTTGATTTCGAAGACACCGCGTTTGCGAGTACCGTCAAGTTGTTTAGCGGGCGCGAGATGCCGTACGCAACTATCCAGTACATATGGGAAAACAAGCTACCCAAAGAAACCGTG
>JANYFH010000016.1 GCA_025362705.1 Betaproteobacteria bacterium | reverse complement strand
GACGGTTTTTCCGAACGCCAGTTTTACAGCGGCATGGACGGATGGGATTGCAGCATCGGGTAGCGTAAATCTGAGCACCAGCTTCCAGGCTGGCGACACATCGTCCTGGGGCTCTCAGACTCAATTGGGATTTGCCATCCCTGCCCGTGCAGGTGATACGACGGGCGTGCCAGCTTACTACTACACCTACTCGGGCACCCAAACTGGTGAGCCAAAAAAGAAATACCTGTTCGCGAAGACGTCCACGAACACATTTACGCTTGAATGTTCCAGCGATTTTGGTGTGGCTCCCGGAAATGCGGTGTTTACCAAAGTCGTGGTAAGCGCTGTCTCGGGTCCGGGTTTAACGGATGAGCGCCAGAATTTCGCAAACTGGTACAGCTATTACCGCACCCGCATGCTGACCATGAAAACCGCTGCGGGTCGCGCATTCAGGTCCCTGGATGATCGCTATCGCGTGGGTTATATGTCGATGAACAATAATGCGGGGAGCCAATTCCTCAACCTCGGCGCGTTCAATGTGACGCAAAAGACATCGTGGTATGCAAAGCTTTATGCGGCATCGCCAAGCAATTCGACACCGCTGCGCCAGATGCTTGAAAATGCGGGTCGGCTATATGCCGGAAAGCTTTCTACATTGAATGGCGTATCGGTAGTCGATCCCATTCAGTATTCATGCCAGCAGAATTTCACGATTCTCTCGACTGACGGCTACTGGAATCAGACCACCAATCCGAAGCAGGTCGATGGGACGACAGATATCGGCAATCAGGACGGTAGCGCGCAGCGACCATTCAACGATGGCGGCAATATCATTCAAACCACCAATACCGATTCAACGACCGTTGTTGAGAGACAGACGGATGTGGTTCGTACCAACACCATACAATGGACGCGAACCAACAACATCATCGGTGGCTCGTGTTCGACGAACACAGCCGGCGGCGGCTGTATAACGGATGGCAGCGGGCGCGATTGGTGTATGTATAACTCGAATGTCGTGACCAATACAGGGAGCTGTGTTCAGCCTGGCGGTTCGCTTGCGTTCGCATGCCGCACGCGAAACGGTGGCACGCCCGCCAGTACCGGCGGTGTCGGTTGCAAGACCGACGTTGGTGGCCAGCAATGGTGCGTATTTAATGCAACCAGCAGCGGGTCGTCATGCCAGACTCTCGGCTTCGGCGGCAACGCATTTGTTTGCAAACCCAAGACAACTTCCGGTACAAGCGTCACGGCAACGGCGCAGTCGTATAGCCAGATCATTCGAAATTCGGTGACCTCGATCGATGACACATCGACTACAACTACTACCACTGTTGTCACTACCAATGGTATTTCTGCGCCACCTTCCAGCAGCAGCGCAGCGCCCGTTACCACCAATGTCAGTGGAACGACTACGCCGATTAGCGACTCTGGCCCGCCTACCGGGGCAACCTCATGGACGTCGGGTGCAGTGACAGTAACGTGTATGCCGACGCCGCCAGCCGCAGGTTCAACAGCGCCGATTGCGGGTGCGCCAGTCACCACCAACGCGACGCCTACCGTAACAACGTTGTCGACCATAACTACGGGCGGCACACCATCGACGGCGACGACCTCGTCAGGTGGCTCATTCAATACATTGTCTGATACTGCGTACTACTACTACGTGACGGATTTGCGGGATGCCAGTTTCGGCAATCAAATCGGCGCACTTGGTACCGATGTTACGCAAAACAACGTTCCTTCCAGCGGCGTGGACGCCGCGTCATGGCAGCACATGACCACCTTTACGCTGGGTTTGGGTGCGCGCGGCAGAATGAGCTATACGCCAACTTACGGCACTGATACCAGCGGCGATTTCTTTTCTGTCAAGAATGGCGTCACGGCCAACGCGGCCAGCGGCGTTTGTTCGTGGCAGGCCGATGGCACGAAGTGCAATTGGCCGAGTCCCGGCTTGGCGAGCAATGGCGACGGCCTGATCGAAAACATCGACGATTTATGGCATGCAGCTGTAAATGGTCGAGGCACTTTCTACAGTGCGACTAATCCGGACAGCCTTACCTCTGCTATCGCCAGCGCGCTTGCCGGTGTATCGGCCAGGACCGGAACATCTGCTGCTGCGACCACGAGTAATCCAAACGTAACGACCGGT
>JANYFH010000012.1 GCA_025362705.1 Betaproteobacteria bacterium | reverse complement strand
GCGAAACTCAGGGCATTCGGGTTCCAGGTTGAATTGGTGCTCGATGGCGACAGGGATGTCATGGCCCGGGCGCTCACCAACAATGGCCGTGACTCCTCCAGCAGCGATGTCAGCGTGCTTTTTTATGCGGGGCACGCCGTGCAACTGGATGGCGAGAACTATCTGTTGCCGGTGAATGCGCGACTTGAAAATGCGACCCCGGGCTACATAAAGCTGACGGGGTTGCCGCTGGCTGCTGTGATCGAAAACCTGCCAACCAAGACCCGGCTTATCTTTCTCGATGCGTGCCGGGACAATCCTTTGTCGCGAGCGGTCGGATCAACACGAACAGCGTTGCCGAAGGGCCTGGCACCGGCCGAATCCATCAGCGGCACCCTGATCGCTTACGCCACCAAAGACGGCGCTACGGCGGAGGATGGCAATGGGCGGCACAGCCCCTACACGTCTGCGCTGCTGCAATATCTCGACAACAAGGAAGACATCGGCGTGGTACTTCGGCGCGTTCGCCAGTCTGTCATGAGTGCGACACGGGATCGGCAGCAACCTTGGGAATACGGCTCATTAATTGGCGAACAACTTGTGTTGGCAACAATGTTTAGGCGACCGTGATGCGGGACGAGATTAGCACCTGACATCGCAGATCGCCATTTGACGCGCTTTCGCAGCCACTTTCACCCCGAAAGCCGCACCAGTGCTTGAGTTTGGCACATTCAACTGCGAAGTGCGAATTGTGAAACGTTGTATGTTGGTGAGGTGGCGATCCGCCGCATGACTGACTTACCGACCAAAGCAAGGAGCACATATGACCTACCGTCACCTCACCGAAGATGAACGTACCCGCATCGGCTGTCTTCTGCAAGCGGGCATCTCGCCTGATCAAATTGCCTTACAACTCAATCGCAGCCTCAGTACGCTTTATCGTGAACGTGCGCGCAACGGCAAAGGATGTGTCTATGACGCGAGCGTGGCCCAGAATCTCGCCCGCCGGCGAGCGAGTTGGGCCAACGCCCATCCGCGTATTGCCGAGCGCGTCTTCAACCAAGCGCGCCGCTATTTGACCCGGCTTGATATGTCGCCCGCGCAGATCGCCCAGCGGCTGCCGATCAGTCATGAATCGCTGTATCGGTGGATTTATCGCAAGATCACCCAAGGATATGCCTGGGATACGCACTTGCGTAGCGGTCGCTGTCGCCGGCAGTCACGCCGCTCACGAAGGCTTGCCGAGGCGCGACGCCAGCGCGCCTTGCCATTGGCGCAACGTGGCGAGGCGGCCAACCTGCGTTTGGAGTTCGGCCACTGGGAAGCCGATCTACTGCTGGGACGAAAGGACTGCGCCGCCGCCGTCCTGGTGCTGAAGGAACGCAAGAGCCGCCTCACGTTGCTCGTCAGGGTGGCCAGACAAGACAGCGCCACGGTGATGCGCGCGCTGGAGAAGCGGCTGCGCCCTTATCACGCCGATCTCAAGACGCTGACGACCGACAATGGCATGGAGTTCTTCGGGCACCGCGCCTTTGTGGCCCGCACCGGCTGTGGCATGTACGTCTGCGAGCCACATTCCCCTTGGCAACGTGGCCAGGTCGAGGGAGAAAACAAGAACATTCGCCAATATCTCCCAAAAGGATTCAATGTCGACCGCCTCACCTCTAAACGACTCAGACGCATCGAGCGTAAACTTAACCTGCGACCTAAGCTCGTATTGAACAACCGCTGTCCTCTTGAAGTCGCTATTTACCTCTCAGGTGTCGCACTTCGCTATTGAATGTGCCTTTCCAATGGTCGGCTATGCGACAAATTTGAAGTAATGTTTCCACGCCAATTTTTAGGATGTTGGATGCTTGGTGTTTGTACTGCCGCCACTGCGCAAACACCTACTGTCGAGTTGCCCAGCGTCCCGCAATTGGTTATCAGCGCAACGCGTGTCGCGCAAGATGGATTCAACCTGCCAATGGCGATCGACCGCATCGATGCGAGCGTGATTTCGGAGGATAAACCGCAGGTCAATCTTTCCGAAGTGCTGAATCGCGTGCCGGGTATCGTCGTGCAAAACCGCCAGAACTACGCGCAGGACTTGCAGATTTCTTCACGTGGTTTCGGCGCGCGCTCAACTTTCGGTGTGCGTGGTGTGCGTCTGATTGCCGATGGCATCCCCGCCAACATGCCGGACGGGCAGGGACAGGCGGCGACCTTCAGTCTTTCGTCGGCAGACCGCATCGAAGTTTTGCGGGGGCCATTTGCGAGTCTGTACGGCAATTCATCGGGCGGTGTCGTGCAGATTTTTACCGCCGATGGCCCAGCGGTACCAACCATCAGCAGTTCGCTCTATGCAGGAAGTTACGGTACAAAAAAATATGGGATTCAATTCGGCGGTCAGCAAGACATTCTGAATTACGTCGTCGATATTTCGCGCTTTGAAATCGACGGCTTTCGCGCGCACAGCGCTACCATACGCGACCAGCTCAACGCCAAGTTCAGCGTGCCGCTGCCCGCAGGTAAGCTCACGTTAGTTGTCAACGCATTGAACCAACCGGATACGCAGGATCCCTTGGGCCTCACGCGCGCGCAGGTGCAAGCCGACCCGCGTCAGGTCGATTCCTCCGCGCTAACGTTTAATACGCGAAAAAATATTCTCCAGAATCAGCTCGGCGCGATCTATGACGTTGGCGATACGCGTAACGCTACGGGATCCGTGCAAGTGAAGGTCTACGGCGGCAATCGTACGGTGAAGCAGTATCTCGGTCAGGACGGCAATACGCCGCTGGGTGCGGGTGGTGTGGTCGATCTCGACAGGACCAACGGCGGTGTTGGCTTGCGCTGGACACGACAAATATTGATCGCGAATCGTGCGCTGAATTTTTCTGCCGGATTTGATGGGGATCATCTTAACGAGCGGCGCCGCGGCTTTGTCAACAATGCCGGCGCACAAGGCGCGCTGAAGCGCGATGAGGATGATCGGGTTACCGATACCGATTTTTATGCGCAGGCCGAATGGCCACTTACCGAAGTGTTGCGCATTAGCGGCGGTGCGCGCACTAGCCGCGTGAATTTCGACTCAAGGGATTATTACGTTGTCGGTGTCAATCCCGACGATAGTGGCGCAGTCAATTATTCGCGTACGACACCCGTGCTCGGCGCGCTATTCAAAATCGCACCGCGCTGGAATCTGTACGCCAACTACGGTGAAGG
>JANYFH010000274.1 GCA_025362705.1 Betaproteobacteria bacterium | reverse complement strand
TTTAGCTCCATTTCAAACAGGTTCATCCACAGCAATTTCAGTTTTCTCAATTTGAGGTTGCAACGGGATATCGATAATCGCCACAAATCCATGCGGCACATTTTCGGCGACAATCAATCGCGCATTATGTGCGAACAACGCCCGCAGGCGCTGGCGGATATTATCCAGCCCAACCCCACCACCTGCTGTCGAAGCACTTTGCGCAAACCCGGATCCCGTATCGCTCACGGTCAACCGCAGACGTGCATCCTCAAGCCGCGCCATCACGCTGATTTTTCCACCGTCTGGGTGCGGCTCCAGGCCGTGCTTGATGGCATTTTCCACGAGCGAAATCAGCATTGCCGGCGGCATGATGATGTCATTGAGCGCATCAGGCAGATCGAGCTCAAACTGCAAGCGATCCTGCATACGCGTTTTCATGATAGTGAGATACGCATCGATTGTCTTGAACTCACGTGCCAAGGTCGTGGTGTCTTCACGCAGACTCGCGAGCCCGGCGCGCAAAAACGTAATGAGCTGCGCCGTAAGTTGCGCGGCTTCGGGAGCCTTGTGTTCGGCTAGCTGCTGGACTGAGGCAAGCGTATTGAACAGAAAATGTGGTTCGACTTGCGCCTGCATCAGCTTTAGCCGTGCGTCGGCGAGTTGTCGGCGCATCCGCTCCTGTTGCGCCTGACGCGCCAGGTCTGAATTGTTGCGTTGCAATTGGCCACGGCGGTATTGCACGATGCTCACCATCAATACGGCATACACTAATCCGGTTACCAATCCGCCGATCAGAATCTGTGGCGCAACCTGAACGAATTGCCCGAGAACCAAAGAGAGATCGCCTGCAAAGGCCAGCTTCGCGGCAATGCCACCAACGACTGCACCGGTAATCGCCATGCCCAGAAACACGGCGAGACTCTTTAAGCCAATCTTGAATCGCGACGGCCCGAACCACGCGCCAGTCAGTGTCAGCGTCAACGAGATCAATACCAGTCCTGACAACATGAGCGCGCCAAACCAGCCGATCCGACCAAGTGCTAACTTGCTGACTACTGCCAGTGCCAGCCAGGTGCCGAGAAACAATGCAATATTGCGCCACAATCGTTTCTTGAATGCGGCGTCGAAGGCAAGTAGATCCACGCGCTCTGCGGGCGTGAGCTTGGCGAGGTTTTTTGTCTCGAGGCGACCGTACCAGGCTCGGATGGGATTTAGTATTGACATTGGTGTTTTGAGTTGATGGCAGAATACCGAACATGTTGATCGCTAACAATATCCACGCGATGAATGGCGATTGTGCGGGACAAACAGCCATTTCCCAAGGCGCACGCAATGTGTAAACTCGCAGGCACCCTGCAAAACCATCCGGAGAAAATTGCAAATGGCTGATATCTCACTCAAACGCACGCACACACTTGGTCTCGCGGGCGCCCACAAGGCGGCTAACAGCATGGTCGAAAAGCTCGGCGAAAAATTCGATCTCAAAGGCACCTGGAACGGTAACACCCTCAACTTTGCACGACCGGGTGTCACTGGCGTGCTCGAGGTTTCGGATCGCGATATGAAACTTGAGGTTACGTTGGGATTCATGCTCAAGATGATGAAAGGCCCTATTGGGCAATCTGTGCACGAGCAACTGGACAAAGCACTTAAAGCTGGTGCCGCAAAGGCTGAGGCTAAACCGGTGCCGAAGGCTGCCACCAAATCCACAAAGGCAACTGCTGCAACAAAGCCTGCGGCAAAGAAAAAATAACCTCTGCGCCGTTCATCAGGCCGTTGCGTTCCAATCCCTGATGACCGAGAACGGCTCTGCCTCACCGCCAAATATTCGCTCAATCAATAGTGCCTCCCTGGACGCGATCGTCGCCAGAAAATAATCGGCGCCGTTCATATGCCGGAATGCAGTGAAACCTGCCTCCAGAAACTGTTGCATTTCGCCCAGATCTGCCATCTTTGCCGGTCCACGCAACATCTTGAGTGTGGAAAAAATCAGCGGCTTCTTCACCATCCGGTCAAGCCCTTGCCCTACCGCTTTCATCAGATCAATCTGGTGCAACCGGTCATCGTGCCGACCCACGGTACGAAAAGCCTTGACGTAGTTTTCTTCTGTAAGCGGCTGCTTGCCCAGCGCATTCGTAAGTGCCTGATCAAATTCTTCCGCGAGTACGTCAAGCTCCAGTGCGTTATTGACGGCATCAAACGCGAACTTGGGAAGCAGGCGCTTGATGGTGGGATACATGCGCGTCAGGTCGCGGTCACGAATAGTGGAATCCTTGGTGCCGTAAAGCTCATCGAGAAAAAAAGCGATGGCCGGCGCATAACG
>JANYFH010000253.1 GCA_025362705.1 Betaproteobacteria bacterium | reverse complement strand
GGCGACCGCTAAACGCGATCTCAAAGGGGGAGAGATACTGGACGGCGAGGGCGGCTATACGGTGTATGGAAAACTGATGCCCGCCGCTGCTTCAAAGCGGCTCGGCGCGCTGCCCATCGGGCTTGCCCACAAAGTGAAAATATTGCACGACGTTGCGGCTGGAAAACCAGTGACATGGAAAGATGTGGCAATTGACATGAAGAGCCAGGCGGTACGATTTCGAAAAGAAATGGAGAAGACATTTGGATAGCAGGAAACGCAGCACAGAAATTCCGGCAGGGCAGACAAGATGAAAAAAGACACCCAACTCGCCGAACTCGGCCGCAAAGCCGTACACGAACCGAAAATCGTCAACGTGCCCTTGCATCGCGCGTCCACGGTGTTATTCGATTCACTTGCCGAGATGCGTGCGACACAAGGCGCATGGGGTGCAGACGAGCAGGTACCGACTTACGGTGTATTCAACATGCCGCAGGAAGTGGCGCTTGCCAATGCGGTCGCTGAACTCGAAGGCGGCTATCGCGCGGTCACGTTTCCCAGCGGTCTCGCGGCGGTCGCGGGCGCGTTGCTGGCCTGCGTGAACGCAGGCGACCATGTGCTGATGACCGACAGTGCCTACGCGCCCGGGCGACAGTTCGCCGCAAGTTTTCTTACCCGCTTCAATGTTGCCATCGAGTTTTATGATCCGGCAATTGGCGCCGGAATCAAGGCGCTGATGAAGCCGAACACGACGGTCATCTATACCGAAAGTCCCGGCTCACATACATTCGAGATGCAGGACATTCCGGCGATTGCGGAAGTTGCCCATGCGCACGGCGCGCTCGTCATCATGGACAACGCGTGGGCCACCGGCTATTTTTTCAACGCGTTTCTCCACGGCGTGGATATCGTGGTGCAACCGGCGACCAAATACTATGCGGGACATTCCGACGTACTCCTTGGGCTGGTGATTGCATCCGAGCGGACGTGGCCGCAGGTAAAGGATGTGGCTATACGTCTCGGTCAGCGCGCATCGCCGGACGATTGCTTTTTGACGCTACGTGGCATGCGTACGCTAGGCGTGCGACTGCGACAGCACGAAGCGTCCACGCTGCCGATCGTGCAATGGCTGGCCTCGCGCCCTGAGGTTGCACGCGTACTCTATCCGGCATTGCCAGGCGACCCCGGCTATGCACTGTGGAAGCGCGATTTCACCGGCGCCAGCGGTTTGTTCAGCGTCGAATTGAAGCCTTGCTCGCGGACGCAACTGGCGGCGATGCTTGACGACTACGCGCATTTTGGGCTCGGTTATTCCTGGGGTGGTTTCGAGTCTTTGGTCGCACCTGCCAATATCGACAATGCGCGCAGTGTGCATCCCTGGCGCGGCGGGCCGTTGGTGCGTTATCACGTCGGTCTGGAAGACGCAGAGGACTTGATCCGCGACCTTGAAGCGGGATTTGAACGGCTTAATGCAGTCTGAAGTCATTCAAGCCGGGCCGTCAGGTTCAAGAGCGCGGCCCGACCAACGAACTGACAACCGGTGGCATGCCCGTTGCAAAGCAGCCGTTATAGCGCGGATAATGCGGGACTTGAACAAGTATTTATCGGAGTTAAGCATGATCGAATCAAACGTGCCGTCTGCGGACGACACCGGCCTTGTCGTTGAGGCCAATCAGGAAAACAAGGTGCAATGGTCGGAGTGGGCGCTCGCAGTTCTGCTGACCGTTTTGATAGGCTTGTCCGCTGCGGCATTGCTGGTCACGGGCATCATGGAATTGATTTTTGACACTGCTTCAGCATGGGTCAGGATCGGCGTCCTGTTGCCGGTTTTGCTCATTGCGTCCTATTTGCTCATTCAGCTTTGGTCGAAACTCATCCACCGGCGCAACGCTGCGAAAAAATAGCGCATGACCCGCGCCGCGAGTATTGCGCTAGCCCAGGCATACTTCGACACTAAAACTTTCCACGCCGACCTCGCGCGGCGTGTGGCAATTCCCACGGAAAGCCAGAATCCTGATCGCGCCGCCGAGCTCAATCAGTATTTGCAAGGCGAGCTCACACCGTCGCTGGAAGCGCTCGGCTTCGAATGTCGTATTTATGAGAATTCAAAAAAAGGCGGACCGTTTCTCATCGCCACGCGCATCGAAGGCGCCGATCTGCCGACCGCACTTTCCTATGGACACGGCGATGTCATTCGCGGGCTCGACGCGCAATGGCGCGCCGGTCTTGCGCCTTGGACGCTGATTGAAGAAGGCGAAAAACTTTTCGGACGCGGAACGGCGGATAACAAGGGCCAGCACACGATCAACATCGGTGCCTTGAGCAGCGTGCTCGAGGCAAAGGGCAGGCTGGGCTTCAATGTCAAGTTGCTCATCGAAACCGGCGAAGAAACCGGCTCGCCCGGATTGAACGAATTCTGCGCGGCGCATCAGCAGGAATTGAAAGCCGATGTTTTTATCGCGTCTGATGGGCCCAGGGTCGCACCCGGGCGACCAACGATTTTCCTCGGCTCGCGCGGCGTGATGAATTTCGATCTCACCGTTGATCTGCGCTCCGGTGCGCATCACTCGGGCAATTGGGGTGGATTGATTGCAGATCCCGGCATTTTGCTCGCACACGCGATTGCAACGATCACCGATCAGCGCGGCGCGATTCGTGTGCCGGAATGGCGACCGGCGCCGATTGCGGATTCTGTAAAACGCGCATTAGCCGATTGTGAACCCGGCGGTGGTGACGATGCCCCCGAGATCGATATTGACTGGGGAGAACCGGGATTGACTCCCGCTGAACGCGTATTCGGCTGGTCGAGTTTTTCCGTACTGGCGATGAAGGTCGGCAACCCGGAAATTCCTGTGAACGCAATTGCCGGTAAGGCCTGGGCGCGATGCCAGTTGCGGTTTGTGGTCGGCATCGATCCAGACGCTGTAGTGCCCGCACTACAGCGGCACATGATTCGCGAAGGCTATCCGCTGGTGAAAGTTGCACCGGCGCGCGAAGAGCCCATGCATGCGACCCGGCTTGACCCTGATTCGAAATGGGTGCGATGGGCGGTGGCGAGCATCGAGAGGACGACGGGTCAGCGGCCCGCAATACTTCCCAATCTGGGCGGCTCGTTGCCGAATGAAGTTTTCGCGGACACGTTGGGCTTGCCGACGATCTGGATTCCGCATTCCTATTCGGCTTGCTCGCAACACGCACCGAACGAACATATGCTGGCGCCGATTGCGCGTGAGGGTCTTGCGATCATGGCGGGGATTTTTTGGGATTTGGGCGAGACAGCCGGGCAATA
>JANYFH010000146.1 GCA_025362705.1 Betaproteobacteria bacterium | reverse complement strand
GGCACCGACGATATTTCGCACGGCCGCAAGCAACGTGCCCTCCGGGTCCGCTTCCACCGTGGCGATAGCGCCACCGTGCAGCGATAGAAACACGCCGTCTACCGGCAGTACAGCCTGCAAACGCGCACTCATCTCGCGTACCACTTCATCGAAAAAAGCCTGATCGATCGGGCCACTGGCGCCGACCATCGTGCCCATCAGCGGCAGCGGCACCCATGCCGCCCCGGCGTTCATGCCGCCGATAAAGCCGGACATGCACTTGGCGCCGCGTGGATGTTCGGTTTGCCAGTCACGCGCCATTGCGTCGCCGAATTCGAGATAATTTTGTGCAAACTCTTCACGCGTCGCGACCGGCGAATGGGCGTTGGATTCGAGCATGAAAGTACCGAGCGCGATGCGGGGGTTTTGAGATGTCGTCATTACGCCATGATAACGATTGTGCATTGACCCTGCTACCGGCGTGCGCGGATAATCGTTCAACCCATCTCAGGAATCCGCCATGCTCGCTCGTCGTCTTGCCATTTGTTTCGCGCTTGCTTTGTCGGTATGTGCAGCATCCGCCAGCGCACAAAACCTCATGATGGGAACCAAGCTCGAACTCAATACCCTCGATCCGCATTTTTTTGCGGCCTTTCCCACCGGCTCTTCGCACGAATTGATTTACGAGAGACTCGCCGCGCTCGACGAGAAACTGGTGCCGCGCCCGCAGCTCGCAGCGTCCTGGAAGAATATCGACAACCTCACCTGGGAAATCAAACTGCGTAAGGGGGTGGTATTTCACAACGGCGCACCCTTCACCGCCGATGATGTAATCTTTACCTGGGAGCGCGTACCGAATGTGCCAAATTCTCCCAACTCTTTCTCGCAGTTCACCCGCAGCGTCGAAAAAATCGTCAAGCTGGATGACTACACGATCCAGATGAAAACGTTCACACCGACACCGATGCTGCCGAACGATCTCGCCAACGTGTTCATCGTTTCGGCAAGTGCTGCCAAGGGAATGAGCACGCAGGATTTCAATTCCGGTAAAGCCGCGATCGGAACCGGGCAGTACAAGCTGGTCGAATGGAAGAATGGCGAGCAACTCGTCGTCGAACGTTTCGATAAATACTGGGGAGCAAAACCGACCTGGGCCAAAGTAACCGAACGCGTCATCGCCAAAGACCCGACGCGACTGGCGGCACTTTTGTCCGGCCAGGTCGATGTGATCGACGCCGTTCCGAGCGCCGATCTGGCGCGCATCAAAAGCGACGGCAAGTTTGTATTATTCCGCGGCCCGGCGGCGCTGGTGCATTACATCGCACTCGATTCAGCGCGCGATGTTTCACCTTTTGTCACCGCCAAAGATGGCAAACCACTCGACAAGAATCCGCTCAAGGATGTTCGTGTGCGCAAAGCCTTGTCGCTCGCCATCAATCGTGCGTTGATCGTCACGCGCATGATGGATGGCAGCGGTATTGCGGCGGCGCAATTGCTGGGCGAGCAGTTTCCCGGCTCGCTCAAAGGCCTGAAGCCGGATCCATTTGATCTCATGAAAGCGCAGGCGCTATTGAAAGAAGCCGGCTGGGCGGACGGATTTCGCATTGTGCTGCACGCCACCAATGATCGCTATCCCAACGATGCATCGGTTGCACAAGCGATCGCACAGATGTGGACGCGGCTGGGTTTGAAAGCGGAAGTCGAGACGCTGCCCGGCAGCCTGTTTTTCTCACGTGCTTCCAAGCAGGATTTCAGTGCCTTCGCCGCGCAATACGGTGCCGAAGAAGCCGCCAACAGCTTGCGCGCGCTGGTCGCCAGTTCGATCCCGGCCAAAGGTTTCGGCACCGCCAATCGCACCCGCTATACGAATACCATCGTCGATCAATTGCTTGCCGATGCGCTGCAAACGATGGATGCCGAACGCCGTGACGATTTGCTTGGGCGTGCTATTCGGTTTGCGATGAACGATCAGCCATTGATTCCGGTGTTCTATCCGATCTTTGATTTCGCTGCGAAGAAGGGATTGATGGTTACGCCGCGTGCGCAGAGGCGGTTCAATGCCTTGATGATCAAGTCGACAGGAAAATCGTAGGCGCGCTTAGTGCGCACGCGAAGCCAGGTAGGCCGCAATAGAGATCATGTCATCTAGGCTTAGCTTATCGACGGCTGGCTTCATGAGCGGCGCGCTTGGTCCGGCGCGGATGCCTGCCTGCAACTCGTAAAGCTGACGAATCACGTATGACGGAGACCGCCCGGAAATCGACGGCGTCGCGGCCATTCCGCGTAAATCCGCACCGTGACAGGTCGCGCAGGCCGGTGCTTTGTCGGGCACCTTTCCGCTGACCAATGCTTCTCCCTTTTTGATGCTGCCAATCGGCGCATAGGCGATGAAGTTCGCCCGCGTATCGCGGCTTTCAAATTGCTCCAAGTGTTCCGGTACTTCGATAATCCGCTGGCCGATCGCTTCTGTCTCATTCGATTTTTTATCGGCAAGAAACCAGCCGGCAACGTAAGTTTGCGGCACAAAATTCGTTTCAATAACCCGAATGTTCGAACGTGGTTTGAGTGAAGAGAAATAAGTGGCCGCGGCCATCACTTCTTCGTCGGTGATTTTCTTTGACAGCGAAATCATCAATGCCTGAGGAAGTCTTTTCGGCAGGGCGGTTGAACGCGCGCCGCTTTTGTAGTCAGCCATCTGCTGGACGATGTAGGCGTAAGGTAGCCCAGCGATGCTCGCGTTCTCAGGTCCACCCGGCCCGTCAGCACGATGACAAAAGCCGCAAGCGTACACCTCCGGCTTGCGACCACGGGCGACGATTTCCGGCATCTTCGCGTGATCTTCCGGATGCCAGTCAGGCGCCACGTAAAGGTCGCGTAGCTGCGTCAATGTAAAACCGGCGGTGCTGCCGGGCACATGCCTGATGGCGCCATCGTCCGGTGTGGGCTTGAAGTCGGGTGGGTTGACGGGATACGCCCAGGTCGGCAGGTCAACCGCCACACATGGCAACGCGACAAAAATTGAGCTGGTCACCAGCGGCATCAAGAGCACTGTCAGATATCTGTGCATTACATGTTTCCTCGTCGGCGTCAGATTGATGATCTTACAACTGGCAGGTTGAATCCCGTCAGTCTACTGGAAGGCTCGACCGGATCGCCCATCGCAATCTCGCGGGTGCAGAGCGGGTATTGCTTCGTTGCTCTTCCGGCGATGGCCGCATTGGCTCCGGCGCCACGCTCGAATAAATTCCCGAGCGGAAAGATTTTTCAAATACTTGCTCGACTCTCCTGTCTTCGCCAGAATGAAAAGTCAGCACCGCCACTCGGGCATTCGGTTTCATACAAGCGGGCAACACATTCAGGAAGCGATCCAATACGGCAAATTCATCGTTGACCGCGATACGCAACGCCATGAAAGTGCGCGCCAATGTTCTCTTCTGTTTCTTTGCGTCGGGAAAATCTTTGAGTGCGGTACGAATGGTGTCTGCCAATTGCCGCGTGGTGACTATCGGTGATTTGCTTTTTTTTATTTCCTGCGCAATCAGTTCCGCATGGAGTTCATCGGCGTTATTGGTCAGGAGTGCAGCCAATTCCTGTGCAGTCATTGATTGCAACAGCGCGGAAGCAGGTGCGCTGCGCAGCGGGTTCAAGCGCAGATCGAGCGGTCCATCGTTCTTGTATGAAAAGCCACGTGCCGGGTTATCAAGCTGCATCGATGAAACGCCGAGGTCGGCGAGGATGCAATCAAATCCGCCGCCCGCGTCAGGAAGTAGTTCATCGATTTGGGAGAAATTCATTTCTCGAATGATCAATTCATTTTCCGAAAAACCGGCGTTGCGCAAACGCATCTCGGTACGCGGCAATTCGATGGCATCCACATCGACGGCGAACAACCTGCCACCGGGAAGCAGCCGCGGCAAAATCGCCTGCGTGTGACCGCCGAAGCCTAGCGTCGCATCCAGCGCGGTTTCGCCGGGTTGCGGATTCAATATCGCGAGGATTTCATCGACACAGATCGAGCGATGCATACCAGCCGGAGTTTGCCCGCGCGCGATTACTTTTTCTACATCAGTCGCAAACTTCTGTGGATTCAGTTCCTTGTATTTCTCTTCGAATTTGCGCGGGTGCGTACCGCGGTAACGCTTGCGACGCACATGCGGTGGCGGTGCTTCTGTTGTCATGCTGGGGCCGGTATAGAAAATTGGGAGTACCACGATCTGACAAGGCAAATGGTCGCAACCTGCGACTGTATGCTAGTGCCAGCATTTGCGACAAGTATACGTTTCAGGCGGGCGAACCGTGGGCACACAGACGGGCGGTAGAATGCATCATGTTCGCCTATACCCTCCGTCGTCTCACCCAATCCGGCTTTGTGCTGCTGGTGATGTCGCTGCTGGTATTCCTCGGCGTGTTTGCCATCGGCAATCCGGTGGAACTCCTGGTGAACCCACAGGCGGATGAAATCGAGAAACTGCGCGCCACCGTGGCGCTGGGTTTGGACAAGCCACTCTATGCGCAATATGCGGTGTTCCTGAAGGGCGCGCTTTCCGGCGACCTTGGCCGCTCGTTTGTATTCGGCGTTCCTGCACTGGAACTTATTCTCACCAAAATGCCGGCGACGATTGAACTGGCGCTTGTCGCTATGTTGATGGCTGTCTTCATCGGCATTCCGCTCGGACTCGTCGCCGGTTTGAAGCCGGATGGTTTTATCGGTCGCAGCATCATGGCGGGTTCCATCGTCGGCTTTTCGCTGCCGACCTTTTGGGTAGGGCTGGTGCTGATCATGTTTTTTTCCGTTTACCTGGGCTGGCTACCGTCCAACGGGCGCGGCGAAACGGTGAGCTTGCTGGGTTTGCAGGTGAGTTTTTTGACCTGGGACGGCATCACGCATTTATTCATGCCCGCGCTGAACCTGGCGCTGTTCAAGCTTTCATTGCTGATTCGCCTCACGCGCGCGCAAACGCGTGAAGCTTTGCTGCAGGATTACGTGAAATTCGCGCGCGCAAAAGGGCTTTCGCAATTGCGTGTGATCGGTGTACACGTGCTGAAAAATATCATGATCCCCATCGTCACCGTGATTGGGTTGGAGTTCGGCTCGGTCATCGCATTCGCCATTGTCACCGAATCCATATTCGCCTGGCCTGGCACTGGCAAGCTACTTATCGACTCAATCAACCAGCTCGACCGGCCTGTAATCGTGGCGTATCTGATGGTGATCGTGATGCTGTTTATCGTGATCAACTTCGTTGTTGATATCGTGTACTCGTTTCTCGATCCGCGCGTGCGGCTGGGGCAATCTTCGGGAGCGGGGCACTAATGGAAATCGCCGCGCTAACACCGCCACCCGTGCGCGAAGAAACCCCGCTGCGCCGAATCGCAAGCGAATTCGCCGAGTCGAAATTGGCACTTGTCGGCCTTGCGATGCTTTTGCTGGTAATTGTGATCGCCATCTTCGCGCCTTTCATTTCGCCGCAAAATCCCTACGATCTCGCGCAGATCGATTTGATGGACAGCAAGTTGGCACCGGGTGAAAAATCCGCTGTTGATACGTCATATTTTCTCGGCACCGACGACCAGGGGCGCGATATGCTCTCGGCGATTTTCTACGGCCTGCGCATTTCGCTTGGCGTCGGTGTTGCCAGCA
>JANYFH010000201.1 GCA_025362705.1 Betaproteobacteria bacterium | reverse complement strand
AACCGAACAATATGAAGCTGACTGATTTCGATTTCCACCTCCCGGAACAACTGATCGCGCAACATCCTGCCGAAACGCGGACAGGAAGTCGGCTGCTGCACGTCGATGGCAACAGCGGCAGCATCAATGATCGCCAGTTCGTTGATCTGCCGAAATTTGTCGAATCAAACGACATTCTCGTTTTCAACGATACCAAAGTCATCAAAGCACGCCTGCATGGAAACAAGGAAACCGGCGGCAGTGTAGAGATTCTGGTTGAGCGCGTATTGGCCGACGGCAGGATTGCGCTCGCGCATGTACGCGCGTCCAAATCGCCCAGGCCGGGTGGCCGGATCATGTTTGCCGATGGTGTCGTGGCGACAATGATGGCGCGTGTGGACGATTTATTTGTGTTGCACTTTGAAGGTGAAATTGGCGTGCACGAAATTTTGCATCGTCACGGCGAAGTGCCATTACCTCCGTACATCACGCATCTAGCCGACAGTGAAGATGAGCAGCGCTATCAGACTGTTTATGCGAGACACGCAGGGTCGGTCGCTGCGCCCACGGCGGGATTGCATTTCGATGAATCGATGCTGGCAAATCTTGGGGCAAAAGGTGTTGCGCTTGCTTATGTGACTTTGCACGTTGGCGCGGGCACGTTTCAGCCGGTGCGGGACGATGATATTTCCACACACGTCATGCATCGTGAGTGGTATCACGTGCCTTCAGAAACGGTCGCCGCGATTGAACGAGCCAAAGCGCTTGGCGGACGTGTGATCGCGGTCGGCACCACCAGCATGCGTACACTCGAAGCAGCATCGCGCGGCGGCGGCCTGCAGGCAGAAACGGCGGAAACGCAAATCATGATTACGCCGGGATATGCATTTCGCACTGTTGATCGACTTATCACCAATTTTCACCTGCCGAAATCGACATTGATGATGTTGGTGTCGGCGTTTGCCGGGACTGAAAATATTCAGCGCGCCTATGCGCACGCCATCGCAGAGCGGTATCGATTTTTCAGTTATGGGGATGCGATGTTGCTGGAGAGACGGGATACATAAATTGGCAAAACTCTAGCACTGGCGAGGCATTCAAGGCGTTTTGTGCCTGAAAGCCGCGCCAATGCTTGATCTACGTTAATTTATGCGGCAAACACTTCATCAAGTACGGCTGTCAACTTAAATGCACCCGACTCTGCGCGCTGACATGCTGCTTCAGGAATTCCATCTGATCGACAAGTATCCTGCGGTTCGCCAGAATCAGAAACTCCGCGCGGTTTGGCACATAGGGCGCATAGACGAGTTCCATGTGCGCTTCTTCCGGCAGACGGCTGCCCTTGCGTTCATTGCAGGAGCGGCATGCAGCGACGACGTTCATCCACGTATCCATGCCACGACGTGAATACGGAATGATGTGGTCGCGGGTTAATTTTGAGTGCGAAAAA
Organism: Betaproteobacteria bacterium; assembly: GCA_025362705.1. Taxonomy (GTDB): domain Bacteria; phylum Pseudomonadota; class Gammaproteobacteria; order Burkholderiales; family Usitatibacteraceae; genus UKL13-2. The sequence continues at coordinate 4,132 of JANYFH010000201.1, read as the reverse complement.
ATGCCACCGCAGTAGCCGCAAACATGGCGATCGCGATGGAACAGCTCACGATTATTCAGTGGTGGAACCTGGTTGAAACTTTTCATCGCCATCGCTTTGCCGCGAATGGCGATGATCGATGCGGCGCTGACGGAAGAGACTTCACCGGTATCGCGGCTCTTGCCGCCGTTGACCGTGAACGCAGCCGAACCGGTTTCCCACGCGACGCGTTCCTTGGCGTAATACCAGACGGCGTGTTGCCATGTGATCCAGCGATGCGGTATGCCGTTTTGATCCAGCGTCAGGATAAGCGGAAAGCGTTTTGCTTCGGCCGAAAATAGCGAAAAGGCCGGCTCAAGTATCTCCTTGGCGGCTTTGTCTAGCGCCGGTAACGGCAAATGAAGTCTGGCTGCCTTGCCGCTTGGCTTCCCGTGTGAACCTGTCTTGCTCCTATGCTGCACAGTACTCATCCTTTCTCCGCTTGGCGGAATGAGGCGTGTCCGGCGATAATGTGTTTGAACAACTTCTGTTGTGTGGAGGAACGCCCTCCCAAGCAGAGGCTAAACCAATTTTTCCCCTTTGAGAAGCCCCCATGAATCTAGATCGTGTTGATGCCGGCCGCGACGTGCCAAACGATGTAAATGTCGTCATCGAAATCCCGATGAACGGCGACCCGATAAAATACGAATTGGACAAGGCGACGGGCGCATTGTTCATCGACCGTTTCATGTCGACGTCAATGCACTACCCGTGTAACTACGGCTACATTCCGCGCACGCTTTCCGGTGATGGTGATCCGGTCGATGTGCTGGTGGTGACGCCGTATCCATTGATCCCCGGCGTGGTGGTGCGCTGCCGTCCGGTCGGCATGCTGAAGATGACCGACGAGGCAGGTACCGACGAGAAATTATTGGCCGTGCCCATCGACAAGCTCACGCCGATTTATCGCAACGTACAGTCGTCGCGCGATTTACCTGAATTGACGCAAAGCCAGATCACACATTTCTTTGAGCACTACAAAGACCTGGAGCCGGGCAAATGGGTGCAGGTACAGGGCTGGGTCGGCGCTGAAGAAGCGAAAGCAGCGATTCTCGACGGCGTTAGCCGTTTTAACGCCGCAAAGAAATAGCTGCATCCGCAGTCCGTTGTAAGCCGTATGCCCGTTTACCGACCAAGGGCTGGACACTTGGCAATTTTTAAACGGAGAACGGCATGCGGATGTTAATGGCAGTCTCAATGGTTGCATTTATGATCGGCAGCGAAGTTGATGCCGCAACTTGCCCCAGCCCGCAACGGGTTTCTAGTGGTGCTTCCACGCTCGCGATTGCGGAGTTGTATACCTCAGAAGGCTGCGATAGCTGCCCCCCCGCAGACAAGTGGTTTTCCACTCTGAGCGTCCAGAAAGACGGCGTTATACCGCTCGCGTTCCATGTTGATTATTGGGATTACATCGGCTGGAAAGATCGCTTTGCCAACGCAGCGTTTTCGGAGCGGCAGCGTGAATCGGTGCGGCGTCAGGGGGGGCGGACTTCGTACACACCACAAATCATGGTCAATGGCCAGGATCAGCGGTTCTGGAGTGACGCGTCGCGATTTGGTTCGAGCTTGAAAAATATCGCTGCGCGTACGCCACGCGCTAACTTGACCCTGGAATTCTCTGCAAGCACATCCGGGTTGGACGCTGGCTTGACGGCAACGTTACCGCAAATTGCAGATCGTGCTGATGCAGCCGTGTTCTTCGCTGTCACCGAAAGCAATTTATCCAGCCGCGTGACGGCAGGAGAAAATCGTGGCGCAACGCTCAAACACGACCACGTCGTCCGCGCGATATTCGGGCCGCTGAGCGGCGAAGCGAAGGATCGCGCTGAAGGAAAATTGGTCGTCAAGCGGCCAATCACGATCGAGCAGAACTGGAAGCGCGGCGATTTGTCGCTGGTCGCGTTCGTGCAGAATTTGCGTACCGGCGAAATTTATCAGGCATTAAGTGCGCCGATGTGCGCTTCCTGATGATTCACGCCAAGGCAATAGGTGAATTGCCGTTTTTGCACTAACACGCTTATTAACTGACCGTAAATTGCGGTTATGATGCGCCTCGATTCTTTGTTACTGGCTTTCATAAAACATGACGCAACCGCAACCGTTTACCGTTCAAATCGCCGAATGGCATGAGCAACACGAAGTACTGGCAAAGATTCGCATTGATGTTTTTGTCAATGAGCAAAATGTTCCAGCCGAGCTTGAACTGGACGCTTTCGATGCTGCAGCCGTTCACGTCGCCGCGTGTGACGCCGATGGCAATGTGATTGGTACCGGGCGTTTGATATTGAACCAGCCGATTCCGCGAATTGGCCGAATGGCGGTGGTGAGATCGTGGCGCAGCGTTGGTGTTGGCTCAAAAATTCTCGAAAAATTATGCGGTGTCGCGAAAGAACGCGGGTTTGAGAAGGTGATGTTGCACTCCCAAACTCACGCGTCACCGTATTACTTCAAGCACGGATTTTTGTCGCGCGGCACCGAGTTTTTCGAGGCCGGTATTCCGCATCAGGAAATGCAGAAGCGCATCTGATTCCAATCTACGCAATCGCGTGGGTCACAGGCAATGCATACGGCAATGGTTTGATGATGACAGCGGGGCCGTCTGGCGCTGCGTATTTCAGATTGTTGTCGGTAATCGCGCCAATCTGTGCGACTACCAGCATGTCAAAGCCGCTCCCCCCAGGGGCCGCCGCCACGTTGGCAACCTCTCCTGCGGCCTGATCGCCGAATGCGTCGCTGAATAATTTGTCGCCGGGTTTAGGTGATTCAGGCGTGTCGAGGTGCGCCAACACCATGCGGCGTTTCAGAATGCCACGATACTGGGTGCGCGCGACAATTTCCTGCCCCGGGTAGCACCCTTTTTTGAAGCTCACGCCACCAACGAGCTCGAAATTTGCCATCTGCGGTACAAAGGCATCCTGCGTTTCAGGCAATATCGTGATGACGCCTTGCTGAATCGATAGCCAATCCCAAACAGGTGCGCCAACTTTTACCGCATTGGTTGCCAGCCGACTCCAGATGTCGATGGCGTTGTCAGCATTGGCAACAACGATAAAACGCATTGCAGACAAGCGGATGATGCGGCCGAGGTCGGTATGCAATGTCGACATATCGTCAGCCGGAACCGCGCCAGTAATGTCACGCAGCAGTGCTTCAGCTTTCGCGCCGGCAACGCCAAAACGAATCCAACTATCACTTTCGTCGGTCAATTTGACTTTTGCGCGCAGCACGAACATCTGCAAGCGCTTCTGGATAGCCGGTTGCAGTGAACGCGGCGGCAACATATAAATTCCCTGTTTGCCCTGCCAAGCGGGGAACGTGACGAGCAGTCGCCCCTTGGGTGAGCACCAGCCATTCCATTGGAGTGCACCTTCGCCAAGCGAAAGTACGTCGTTGCAAAATTGGCCATGCAGGAATGTAGCGGCGTCGTCACCCGCAGCCAGCATCAAACCAAAGTGTGAAAGATCGCACAGTACCGCGCCGTTCTGCAATGCAGAAAACCCCGCATCGGTATCTTCAGCGAAGGTTGCAACACGTCCGTCGGAAAACTCGGCCCCTTGTCGGGTAAGTTCGGAAATCCAGCGTTCGCTCATGGGACAATATTCGCATTCATCGTGACCATTCTAGTTTGGTTCTTATGTCGATAGTTCAAGAGGGCGAAAAAGCTGTGGAAGATCCGCGTTGGATCCCGCTGCGCGTTTCAAGAATTAACCTGCTTATCAATTCGGCGGGCGTGCTGTTGGCGCTTGCCATGCTGATGTTGGTGCCGTTGCCGCGATGGGTACGGATTGGCCTCGCCGTCATGTTTCTCGCTGCATTTCTTTGGGACCTGCGCCTCATCTTGTTAAAGAGTCGCCAGTCGGTCGGTGCGTTTTACCTTTTTGATCTCGATGCCGCGCCACAATACGAGGCCAAAGCGCCCAAGGCCGCGAAGCTGGGCATTCGCGTGCGCTATGCACTCTCACGGGGATTGGTCGGAATGTCTGTAGCAGAGGGCGTGATTCTGACTGGTGCCTTCGTGTCACCATGGTTCACCGCTGTCCGCTATGCGTTGCCGCAGGACCCGAAATGGCGGAAATGGTGGCCGCACATTGTTCCGGTCTGGCCGGATAGCATT
>JANYFH010000186.1 GCA_025362705.1 Betaproteobacteria bacterium | reverse complement strand
AACAGCAAAGAAATGATGCAGCGGTTGTCCGTTTTTGCATCCTCACAGCAGGAAGTATTGGTCGACATGAGCGGACTGCTGCGCATCGATTTCGCCGCTGCCGGCCAGTTCTTCGAGGCGATTCGCGCGATTCAACTGGCGCAAAAGCGCGTCATACTTTCCAATCTGAATGAGATGGTGGCCGCATTGCTGGAAGTATTCGGCATGCCCAAGCATGCAATTCTGATGCGGAAAAAACCTGTCTAACTCCAGTATTGGCGGGGTTTCCAGGCCATAAATGGCTGAGAAACCGCGTATTTGCTGGTGTTTCGTCTTAAACTTTTTTCGCTCCACTCGACAGCATGCAAACTGAACAATTCCACGGCACCACCATTCTCTCGGCGCGGCGCGGCGAAAAAGTCGCGATGGGCGGCGATGGTCAGGTGACTCTCGGCAATATTGTCGTCAAGGCCACTGCGCGCAAAGTAAGGCGGCTATATAAAGATCAGGTGCTCGCCGGATTCGCGGGCGCCACTGCCGATGCGTTTACGCTTTTCGAACGCTTTGAATCGAAACTCGACAAGCACCAAGGCCATCTCATGCGCTCCGCAATTGAGCTCGCCAAAGACTGGCGCACTGATCGCATTCTGCGCCGCCTCGAAGCCATGCTCACCGTGGCCGACAGAACGAGCTCACTCATCATCACCGGCACGGGCGATGTGCTGGAACCGGAACTCGGCCTGCTCGCGATCGGCTCGGGCGGTGCTTACGCGCAGGCGGCAGCGATTGCGCTATTACAAAATACCGATTTCAGCCCCGCCGATATCGTCAGGAAATCGCTGACCATTGCCGGCGACCTTTGCATTTACACAAATCAGAACCACACCATTGAAACGCTCGATTGATTTGCGCAGGTTGGGTTAGACGCGCAGCGTCGTAGCCCAACATGCGATGTGCAAATTTTTGACCGATGTTGGGCTACGGCTGCGCCTAACGCAACCTACAAATTGCATATTATTTGCGAAACTGAATCACTCCTCACACAACATGATGACCCCCAAAGAAATTGTCAGTGAACTCGACAAACACATCGTCGGCCAATCCGCCGCCAAGCGCGCGGTCGCCATTGCGCTGCGCAACCGCTGGCGGCGCATGCAGGTACCTGAGCCGCTGCGCAACGAAATCACGCCGAAAAATATTTTGATGATCGGGCCGACCGGCGTCGGCAAGACCGAAATCGCGCGTCGTCTCGCGAAACTCGCAAACGCGCCGTTTCTCAAAGTCGAGGCCACGAAATTCACCGAAGTCGGTTACGTTGGGCGCGATGTCGATTCCATCATTCGCGACCTCGCCGAAATTGCCGTCAAGCAGGCGCGCGAACAGGAAGCACAAAAGGTGCGTCATCTCGCCGAAGAGCATGCAGAAGAGCGCGTGCTCGATGCCCTGCTACCGGAAGCGCGCAACTTTGACTTCTACGGCAAGGCCAAAGAAGGCGAAGCCGCAGCCGATGCAAGTGTCGCTGATACAGGCAAAAGCACCCGCCAGAAATTTCGCAAGATGCTGCGCGAAGGCAAGCTCGATGATCGCGAAATTGAAATCGAAGTCGCCGCCGTTTCCGGTAACATGGAAATCTTCGGGCCGCCCGGCATGGAAGAGCTGACCCAGCAGATCCAGGGCATGTTTCATAACATGGGCAACACCCGCAAGAAAACCCGCAAGGTCGCCGTCAAGGAAGCACTGAAATTGCTCACTGACGAGGAAGCAATGAAACTCGTCAACGATGACGACACCAAGGTCGCCGCGCTGAAAAATATCGAAGAAAACGGTATTGTTTTCATCGACGAAATCGACAAAATTGCCAGCCGTACAGAAACGCAAGGTGCCGATGTCTCACGCCAGGGCGTGCAGCGCGATCTGCTGCCGCTGATCGAAGGCACCACCATTTCCACCAAATTCGGCATGGTGAAAACCGATCACATTTTGTTCATTGCGTCGGGTGCATTTCATCTTTCCAGACCATCGGATCTCATCCCCGAATTGCAGGGCAGGCTGCCGATTCGCGTGGAATTGTCTTCCCTTTCCGTCGATGATTTCGAAGCCATTCTCACCAAGACCGATGCCTGTCTCACCAAGCAGTATCAGGCGCTGTTGAAAACCGAAGACGTGGAATTGTCCTTCCCGCCCGACACCGTAAAGCGCATCGCCGAGATCGCATTTTCCGTCAACGAAAAAACAGAGAATATCGGCGCGAGACGCTTATACACGGTGATGGAAAAACTGCTCGAAGAGGTGTCGTTCGATACCGCTTCGCAAGGTGCGGCATTCACGGTGTCGCCGGAATACGTGAACAAGAAGCTGGACGAACTCGCGAAAAGCGAAGACCTGGCGCGTTACGTGTTGTGAGCGCGATTGTCACACTCTGTGTAAGTCTGTTACATCGCTGATGCAGAAATTGCGCTAGTCTTGAGTATGCAGGGTGCACACCGCACACGCGGCATGTTGCCGAATCCCTGCTCAAACTCCGGGGAATTATTCATGCGCAAATTTATTCCTGCTCTGTGCAGCATAGCGCTGTGTACTGCAATGATAGTGCCCGCCTTCGCGGCAGAATTCACCGCCAAAGACTTGGCCCTTGAAGAGGGAAAATTCGCAGCCTACTCGGTGAAGAACGGCATGCGTGCTGGGTTCCTCGAATTCTTCGCCGAACAATCCTGGCTATTGCGCCCCGAACCAGTAGACGCCAGGGAATGGTTGCGCGCGCGACCAGACCCGAAGATTATTCTCGATTGGAAATCACTGCGCACGGTGCTGGCCGCGTCGGGCGATTTGGGCTTCTCCACCGGTCCATGGATATTGCGAAGCAAGGCCGATCCCAGTGCGCCCGCTGCACACGGCCAGTTTTTTTCTGTTTGGCAAAAACAGAAGAACGGCGAATGGAAAGTGTTCATCGATCACGGCATCTCGCACGGCCCCACTGACACGCCAGATGCCTTGCCGGGTACACCCTTGCTCGCGCTCGACTTGCCAACGCAAAAGAGCGGAACCGATGCGTCAGGCGAAGACGCCGAGCGGCAATTCATTGCGCGTGGCAATGCGCCTTACACCGATGTCATCACGCCACGCACCCGCTTATTGCGCGACGGACAATTTCCCATCGACGGCACGGCAGCGATCAATGAGTACCTGAAATCGCAGGAAGGCCAATGGTCGTGGACGGTGAAACTACAGGGAACCTCACGCGCCAACGACTTCGCCTACGCCGTTGGTAACTACATGTGGCAACCAAAAGCAGGCGTCGCGCGCAAAGGCCAGTACGTGCGGGTGTGGGCGCGTGATGCGGATGGCGCAACATCCGCGCGCTGGACGCTCGCGGGAGAAGTGATGACGCCGGAGCCGTTACCGAAGCAGTAATGATTGCCGCCGCGCGGAAATGATAGAACCAGCACTGGCGCGGTGTTTCAGCTATTTTTGCTATGACAAGTGCGCCAACACTAGTGTTTTTTGATTTTATTCATCCGACCCATGCGCAGGATCGCACCAATTCACTGATTGCTGGCTACTACTTTTGCCAATTCTGTTGATGGTGGTGTGATGAGGCAAGCGTGGTGATAAGCTATTGCTTATCATGAATTTTCATCCTCTAGTCCACTGCGTGTTACGCATCAACGCGGAATGTTTTGCGGATGCGGTACGTCCTAGATCGAGTTAGACGACGAGCCCAGCGGCCCTATGTACCGATATAAATGCCCAGCTTGTGCAAGCAGCACGGAGATAAACCCTGGTCCGGGTGGAATGTCTGGGGATCATATGCTCAGGTGTAATCGGTGCAGCGTCCCAACACTGCTGAGTGTCTACGATAGCCGCGTGCAGCGCTTTCAATCCCTTTTTGCCACAAATGAAAAGGCTTTTCGTGCAATAACTGAGAACCTGCAGCCATGCGAATGTGGCGGCGTTTGAGATTGGCGCCCCTGCTCGGTGTGCCGTTTGCCGCGAACCGGTTGAACCTAAGGCGTTTCAGTTGCAAACTGGCAAGCCTTGGCGTGGCAACATGCATACGCGAGACATAGTCAGTCCAAGTTGGCGTCAGATATGCTCTTTCTGCGGGAAAGAAGATGACACCGTGTCCCTTGCAGACGAATTTAGGGAAATCTATGCGTGCGCGGGCTGTCGTGCAAATACCGCCTAACTCGTCCTATGAAGTTCGCTCCCATCGGTCGCGCGATACCGCAAAAGCACGACACCCTTTATCTTGGTCATTGAACCCCTCAACCCTTCACCGCCTCATACAACTTCGTCACCCGCTCCATCACTTCCAGAATATTGTCGCAGGCCTTGGAAACATGTTCCAGTTCTGTGATGGAAGTACGATTCGCATTGAGCCGTTCAATCGCCTGCTTCAGAAACAGCCACTGCGTTTCTGCGAGTGCCAATTCGCTTTTGATCTGCTCGGTGTTCTGTGCTGCTTTCAATAAGCGGTCGATGGCAGTTCTATAGTCCGCCTCGGCTTTTTTCAGGTCATTGGCAATGACGTCTGAGCGGATTCCCCAACTGCGGAACAAATAAAGTTTTGCAATACGCTGCGTAAGCGTACGCAGCTCACCCGCGGTGCCGATCAAATCGCTGCGCGTTGATTTGGTGTGCTGCTGAATCAGTTGCGCGCCTTTGGTCGAAATCCACACCAGTTCTTCATTCTGCTCGGCGATCACCTTGGCGTTTTCAAGAGTAGCCGGCTTGGCGGTAATACCTTTGAACTCATCGAACAATTGTTCCAAGAGCTGGTAATTATCGCGAATTTCCGGCGTAGGTGCGGTGGCTTGCAACGTCTTCAAACCCGCTTCAAATTCCTTGATGGAGTCGTCGAGTTGCCGGCGCGAACGGAATTCAAGCACTTTCTGGCCGATGAGCGCGAATGATTTGGTGATTCGCTCGGCGAGCATCGGCTCACGTGCAGCTGTATTGAGTGCCGCCGCGCCATCGAACTTTGGCGCGGGTTTGGCTTTTTGCTGCGCATCTGCGGCGGCGGAAAACATGAGCAGAGCCATAGCAGCGAGAATCCACCGGCTT
>JANYFH010000183.1 GCA_025362705.1 Betaproteobacteria bacterium | reverse complement strand
CTTGCAATACGGCTTCAACGATTTGGTCGCGTGAACTTTCCTTGTTTTCGACCAGCACCGAATCGCCAAGATCAAAAATAAGCGAATCTACATTCAGTGATCGCGCCTTGTGCAGATAGCGTGGCGCGCAGCCGGGAACGTAGAGCATCGAGCGGCGGGGGCGTAGATAAGGCGTCATGTTTTCGAAAAATCCCACTGTGGTCGCACTGCATTTGCGCAGTGCAGCAATATTATGTTGCGACTGCTCAATTGTCAATAGACTTATATCTTATATAAGACATACAATAGGGAAAATCATTGAGATGACCGTGCTAACATCCATGCAAAATCAACCGCTTGTCGCCCCCAACAATAGTCCGATGCCAGATAATATTCCCGGCCCCAGTTTTCGTCCGCTGTATGACCAAATCAAGATCTTGCTGACCCAGAGTTTGATCGCGGGTGAGTGGAAACCAGGAGAAGCGATCCCTTCCGAGATGGATCTGGCCGCTCGCTATCAGGTGAGCCAGGGAACCGTGCGCAAGGCGATCGACGCGCTCGCGGGGGACAATATTCTGATTCGTCGCCAGGGCAAAGGCACGTTTGTCGCCACCCACACCGAGCCTAAACATCAGTATCGGTTTTTGCGCATTATTCCGGACAAGGGCAGCAAGGACAAAGTCCACCCGACGACGAATTTCATCGACGTAAAGCGCGGTAAGGCGAGTGCAGAGGTCGCGCGTGCGCTCGATCTGAAAGTTGGTGCGCCGGTGACGGCACTGCGCCGCGTGCTGGTGTTTGCAGGTACCCCCATCATCCTCGATGAAATTGTCTTGTCATCGGTGTTGTTTCCCAACCTGACGCTGGAAAAAATTAGCGAATCGCGCGGCTCCATCTACAGTTTTCTCGAGACCGGATATGGCTTGCGCATGATCAGAGCTGAGGAGCGATTGCGGGCAATGGCAGCCGACGCGGCGGCGGCTGCCTATTTGCTGGTTGCCGAAGGCACGCCGTTGCTGTGTGTGGATCGCATCGCCTTTACCTACGGCGACAAGCCGGTGGAATGGCGGCGAGGATTGTGTTTGACGGACGGCTATTCCTATTACAACGAGCTCGCCTGATACGCCCCTACTCGGCGGTCGCCTTTTCAACTATGTCTGCCACCCATTGATTGAGGCTCTTGCCCGCGCTTGCGGCAGAGACACTGGCGGCAGCATGTACATTAGGCGGCAGGCGCAACAATAGTTTGCCGGACGCCGGTTTTTCCGGGCTGCGTCCTTCTTTTGCGCATTCCGAAAGATAGTGATCCACCGCGAACTCGAAATCTGCAGCCAGCTCGTCTACGCTTGCGCCGTGAAAGACAAGTTGCTCGGACATACCCAGCACGCTCCCGACGAATACCCGGTCGTGAGCATCAAAGTCGATACGGGCGATGTAACCGCGATAATTCATTGAATTACGCATCTCGATTTTTCGTCAAATTCAACGCTGTTTTATATGATATCAGAAATTAGTATCACATTTTCAACTTGATCACCTTCGACTGTGCCGACCGCCGCGAAGTCCACATAAATCATAAAAAAATGATTTAACAACAATAAGTTATAAATATTTAGGCGGACCGCTTAGCGAACTTCGCGAAGTCAGTTCTCATGGCAAAGCCGGACTATGCGGCACCGCGAAAATCGTATTAAAATCTCCAGACAAACTGCCAGCAAGAGACAACTACAAAGGTATCAGCCATGCCAAGTCCGCAGCCAGTTCCACGCCAGCGTCCGAAGTATTACGACCTGAACCTTTTACATCTGCCGATGCCCGGACTGGTTTCGATTTTTCAGCGTATTACCGGCGTGGTGATGTTTCTGTTTTTGATTCCGGCTGTGTTGTACGTGCTGCAATGCACGCTAGGGTCAGAAACGGGATTCAACAGTTGGAAGGCGATTTTTTCCGAGCCCATCGTGAAGTTGATCGTGCTTGGTTTCGTCTGGTCATATCTTCATCATCTATTCGCAGGTATTCGCTATCTGTTGCTCGATATCCATATTGGCACCTCGTTGCAGCCTGCGCGGGCTTCGGCAAAGGTGGTTCTTGTGCTTGGCCTAATCGGAACATTGCTGGTCGGGGTGCGCATATGGTAATGCCGACGAAAAAGATTCCCGTAGGCGCGCACTACGGCTGGCAAGACTGGTTGGCGCAACGTGTCACTGCCATCATCATGGTGCTGTTTAGCATCGTGATCATCGGATTTTTCATGATCAAAGGCGGCGCAAATTATGGCGATTGGAAGGAGTTGTTCCGTTCGCAATTGTTCCGCATTCTCGCGCTGCTTTTTTTTCTTTCTGTTTATTACCACGCCTGGATCGGCATCAAGGACGTGCTGATGGACTACATCAAACCGGCGGGATTGCGCATCAGTTTGCAAGTTTTGGTGTTGCTGTTATTGCTGGCATGTTCAATCTGGTCCGTCACAATAATCTGGGGCACTTGAGCCATGGCAATTCCTGTTCGCAAATATGATGCAGTCGTCGTCGGTGCCGGCGGTTCCGGCCTGAGGGCAGCGCTGCAATTGTCCAATGCCGGATTGAAGGTGGCCGTGTTGTCGAAAGTTTTTCCGACGCGTTCGCATACGGTCGCTGCGCAGGGTGGCGTTGGCGCGTCGCTCGGCAACATGGGCGAGGACAACTGGCACTGGCACATGTACGATACCATCAAAGGCTCGGATTGGCTGGGCGATCAGGACGCAATCGAATTCATGTGCCGCACCGCGCCGGAAGCGGTGATTGAGCTCGAACATTTCGGCATGCCGTTCGATCGCAATGAAAACGGCACTATTTACCAGCGCCCGTTTGGCGGGCATTCCTCGAATTTCGGTGAAAAATCCGTGCAACGGTCTTGCTGCGCCGCTGACCGCACCGGTCATGCGATGTTGCATACGCTATATCAGCGCAATGTATTTGCAAACACGCAGTTCTTTGTCGAGTGGATGGCGCTGGACCTGATTCGTGACCATGAAGGCAATGTGCTGGGCGTGACGGCGCTCGAAATGGAAACCGGCGAGATGATGATTTTTCACGGCAAGGCAACGTTGTTTGCCACCGGCGGAGCGGGACGCATTTACGCGTCGAGTACCAATGCTTTCATCAATACCGGCGATGGTCTGGGCATGGCGGCACGCGCGGGTATTCCGCTGGAGGACATGGAGTTCTGGCAATTCCACCCGACCGGTGTAGCGGGTGCGGGCGTGCTCATTACCGAAGGCGTGCGTGGCGAAGGCGGGATACTGCTCAACAAAGACGGCGAACGATTCATGGAGCGCTACGCACCGACCATGAAAGACCTTGCCTCGCGCGATGTGGTGTCGCGTGCCATGGCAACCGAGATCAAGGAGGGCCGTGGGGCCGGACCCAATAATGACTACATACTGTTGAAACTCGATCACCTCGGGCCGGAGGTCATCAACAAACGTCTGCCGGGAATACGCGAGATCGCCTTGCAGTTCGGCAACGTTGATTGCACGAAGGAACCCATCCCGGTAGTGCCGACCTGCCATTATCAGATGGGCGGCATTCCGACCAATTACCGAGGCGAAGTGGTCGTACCCAAGGATGGCAATGCCAACACGCTGGTGCATGGTTTTTATGCTGCCGGTGAATGCGGCTGTGCATCGATTCACGGCGCGAATCGCCTGGGTACCAATTCGCTGACCGATCTGTTGGTGATGGGTAAATCATCGGCTGATTCGATGATCAAATTCATCAAGGAAAATGACACGCATATGGATTTGCCCAAAGATGCGGGTGCGTTTTCAGCGGCGCGCCTGCTCCGCCTCGACACGCAGAAAAATGGCGAAAACGTATATGAAGTTGGCAATGCCATGCGCCAGACCATGCAGGCGCATTGCGGCGTTTTTCGTTTCCCCGACATGCTTGAAAAGGGCGTTGCGAAAATCAAGGAAGTTGCAGAACGCGCGCAGAAGCTTGAGATCAACGACAAGTCCAAGGTGTTCAACACAGCACGCATCGAGGCGCTGGAACTCGAAAACTTGATCGAAGTCGCCGTCGCGACAATGATCTCGGCCGAAGCGCGCAAGGAAACCCGTGGCGCACATGATCGCGCCGATTGTCATGATCGACCGGGCTTTGTGAATGGCCGCGATGACCAGAGCTGGCTCAAGCACACGCTTTGGTACAAACACGATAACAAGCTCGATTACAAGCCGGTGAATCTGCAACCGCTTACTGTCGAATCCATCGCGCCCAAAGCGCGTACGTATTGATATTGCCCACCTGAAACGGCCGATAAGATGAAGTTCATAATCGAACGCTACGATCCCGATCAAGACCAGAAGCCGTATTTCAAGGAATACGATATTCAACTCGAACCGTCGGATCGCATGCTGCTCGATGCGCTGATTCGCATCAAATCAATCGACGACACGCTGGCGTTGCGCCGTTCCTGTCGCGAAGGAATATGCGGCTCCGACGCCATGAACATCAATGGCAAAAACGGACTTGCTTGTATCACCAAGATTGTGGATTTGAAGGAACCCGTGAAGCTGCGGCCACTGCCGGGCCTGCCGATTATCCGCGATCTGATCGTCGATATGACGCAATTCTTCAAGCAATACCATTCGATCAAACCGTTCGTGATCAACAATGATCCTCCGCCTGAAAAAGAGCGCCTGCAATCGCCCGAGGAGCGCCTTGAACTCGATGGTCTTTACGAATGCATTTTGTGTGCGTGTTGCTCGACGTCCTGCCCATCGTTCTGGTGGAACCCGGATAAATTTGTCGGCCCTGCGGGCTTGCTGGCGGCGTATCGCTTCATCGCCGATTCGCGCGATCAGGCGGTCAATGAACGTCTGGATAATCTTGAAGATCCATACCGGTTATTCCGTTGTCACACCATCATGAACTGCGTGGATGTGTGCCCCAAGGGGCTTAATCCTTCGCTTGCAATCGGCAAGATCAAGGAGATGATGGTCAGGCGTGGTGTCTAAAAATCCGTGAACAATGCGACCGATGATAGAAAACACGCCCGCATTCGCTGGCATGCGCGCCGGGGGTTACTCGAAAACGATTTGATCCTCACACGTTTTCTGGATGCGCAATTGGCAGAACTTGATGCGGCGGAAATGGGTTTACTTGAAGAATTGCTGCAATGGACTGATAACGATTTGCTGGATGTACTGATGGGTCGAAAGAAATGTGAAGACGTGCGCCTCAATCCGATGGTCGAGCGCATCAAAGCCGCACAATGAAATTAATTTCGGGAGATCAACGATGAATCCAAAAGGCAACGCAAAGCTGACCCTGGCTGACGGTAAAACGGTCGACCTACCCGTGTACAGCGGAACCCACGGCCCTGATGTCATCGACATTCGGAAGCTCTACGCCCAGACCGGCATGTTCACCTACGATCCCGGCTTCATGTCGACGTCGTCCTGTAACTCGACTATCACCTTCATCGATGGCGATAAAGGTGAACTGCTCTATCGCGGTTATCCGATCGAACAGCTCGCGACCAAATGCGACTTCATGGATACGTGTCATCTTCTGCTCTACGGTGATTTGCCCGACGCTGCGCAGAAAAAAGATTTTGTTGGTCGCGTCACTAATCACACGATGGTCCACGAGCAGATGCAGTTCTTCCTGCGCGGTTTCAGGCGCGACGCACATCCGATGGCGGTGATGACGGGGCTGGTTGGCGCGCTGTCGGCGTTCTATCCCGATTCCATCAATCTGCACGACGCCAGGCAGCGCGATATTTCCGCTATTCGGCTGATCGCCAAAATGCCGACGCTGGTGGCGATGGCGTACAAGTACACGATCGGTCAGCCGATCAACTACCCGCGCAACGATCTTGGCTACTCTGCGAACTTTATGCGCATGATGTTCGCCGTGCCCGCAGCTGAATACAAGGTCAACGAGGTACTGGTGCGCGCCTTGGACAGAATCTTCATTTTGCACGCCGACCACGAGCAAAACGCCTCCACTTCTACGGTGCGGTTGTGTGCTTCCTCTGGCACCAATCCGTTCGCCGCCATTGCTGCCGGCGTTGCCTGCCTGTGGGGCCCCGCGCATGGCGGCGCCAACGAAGCGGCGCTGGGCATGCTCGCGGATATCCAGCGTGACGGTGGCGTGGCCAAGATCGGTGAATTCATTACTAGAGTTAAAGACAAGAATTCGACCGTGCGGCTGATGGGCTTTGGCCACCGTGTTTACAAGAACCACGATCCGCGCGCGACGCTCATGCGCGAAACCTGTCACGAAGTGTTGAACGAACTTGGGTTGCACGACGATCCAACCTTCAAGCTGGCAATGGCGCTGGAGAAGATCGCGCTCGAAGACGAATATTTTGTCAGTCGCAAACTTTATCCGAACGTCGATTTTTATTCAGGCATCGTGCAAAAAGCGATTGGTATTCCGGTGCCGCTGTTCACTGCGATTTTCGCGTTGGCGCGCACGGTCGGCTGGATTGCGCAGCTCAACGAAATGATCGCCGATCCGGAATACAAGATTGGTCGGCCACGGCAGTTATATGTAGGCGCGGCGCGGCGGGATATTGTTAAGAAGTAAATGTCTAGTATTGGTGCGGGTTTGGGGGCTGTCTTGGCCTGGGAAGCGCGCCAA
>JANYFH010000151.1 GCA_025362705.1 Betaproteobacteria bacterium | reverse complement strand
GCGAACAAGGCTTCAAATTCGGTCGTCACTTGCTGGCGATGCCGGTTCAGCATGTATAACAACGCCGGCCAATCGGCAACGTTCATCGCCTCAGCGATGCGTTGCCGGTCTTCCTCATTGGCAGGCAGCAATTGCGTTTGCTGGTCGTCGAGGTATTGCAGGCGATGTTCGAGATTGCGTAAAAACATGTATGCGGCTTGCAGCGCATCGACGCGTAGCTGGGTGACGATGCCGAGTGTCGCGAGTTGCGAAATAGCGGCGCGGGTAGAACGCGTCTGCAACGCCGGTTCGCGTCCACCGCGAATCAACTGAAACAATTGCGCAATAAATTCTATTTCACGTATGCCGCCAACACCCACCTTGATGTCGTCGAGCCGGTTACGTTTGGTCGCGTCCGCGCGTATCTGGCCGTGCAGCTCGCGCATTTCCTCGATTGCGGCGTAGTCGTGATAGCGCCGATAGACGAATGGTTTTACCAGGTCGTCGAGTGCGGAAATTGTGTTGGGGTTGCCTGTGATGCTTCGTGCTTTCAGCCACGCGTAACGCTCCCACGGTCGCGCCTGGGTGACGAAATAGTTCTCAAGCGTAGCCAGGCTCGTTACCAGCGGACCGCTGGCACCGAATGGCCGCAAGCGCATATCGACTCTGAACACGAAGCCGTTTTCATCGACATGATCCAGCGCACGGATGACGCGTTTGCCAAGCTCGGCATGAAACTCATGCCATGAACGTTCCGCTGTCGCATCGCCGTCATCAGAGTGGATAAAAATGAGGTCGATATCAGACGAGACATTTAGTTCCCTCCCGCCGAGTTTCCCCATCGCGACGATCAACAGTGCAGCCTGCTCGTCATTCGCCAGATCAGCAACGACACCAAAGCGTGCCACCAGGGCGCGCGTATGAAATCGAAGTGCAGCCTGGACTGCTACTTCAGCAAGAATTGACACGGTGGACACGATCTCGTCGAGTTCCGTCAGTCCATTGATGTCCCTGAAAATGGTATGCAGCATTGTGTGACGGCGGAGCTTCCGCAGGCTCGCGTGGAACTCAGCCTCGTCGGCGCTGTCCGTCAATAGCATCGCCCGCATTGCGGGGGCAGGCAAAGGTGCTGACGAATTTGCCCGCAGCCACACAATCAAGTCAGGGTGGGCGTGCAGCGATCGTTCAGCATAACGTGAACTGCGAATAGTTCGCGCCAGGCAAGCTTCAAAAAGGTCGGCTTCAAACAAAATGTGGCATCGTCCCTGAGTCTTGTCGTCATTTTTGGGGCAGTCACCGTTAAAATAGCATGGTGCCGGTAAGTTGCCTGCCAACTGGAACACAAAATTAAAAAAACACTATTTCATCTCGGACGCTTTTGCTCAAGAACATTGTTCTGGGCGGCGATTGTCGTTTCGGTGCTGCTGGTAACGATTGTCCTCGCGCTGAAATACTTCGTGCTGCCCAATGTGGAAAGCTATCAGGGTGACATTATCAGCCGTGTCGCCGCCGCCAGCGGCATGGACGTTTCGGCATCGGCGATTCGCGGTGGATGGTCGGGATTTCGGCCCTATATAGAACTTGAAAACGTAGTGTTTCGCGAGCCTGCGAAAAGTACGGCGCGCGATCGTGTCGCAGGTACCGAGGCGCTCAGGTTGCCACGCCTGCATGCGTCGCTGTCGTGGTGGTCGTTATTGATCGGCCAGCTCCGTTTCGCCGATGTCAGTCTGATCGGGCCGGAGCTTGCACTGTCGCGGCGCAAGGACGGCCTCCTGTATTTCGCCGGTCGCGCACTCAATGCGCCCAGGGAAGAGCAGGATGATGGGCGTCTGGTTGAATGGCTGCTGGAGCAATCTGGCCTTGAAATTCAGCGCGCCACATTTGCATGGACGGATGAACTCACGCCCGGACCGTCCCTGCAATTCACCGATGTTGGCGTACACATCGAAAAAGGCCTGAGTGGCCATGTATTCGGCCTGACTGCCACGCCACCAGCGGCACTCGCGCGCCTGATCGAAATGCGCGGCAAGCTGCGATTGCAAAAAAATGAAGGCCGCTGGTGGGCGGTGGGAAGCATGTACGCCGCGGCGACTGATACCAATTTTGCCGAGCTGCGGGTCCATATGCCCGTTTCCGATACCTTGCAGGCTGGCTTTGGCAACGTGCGCACATGGATCGATATCGATAGTACAGCGTCGCTACCAAAGGTTGCAGGCATGGCAGTTGCGCCAATAGCCGCGTTCGACCCGATTCGTGCCATCACGGCTGACGTCAGTTTGGTGAATACGCGGGCGCAATTGTCGCCTGACGTGGCGACGCTCAATATTGCACGTCTGGCCGGGCGCATTGAGTACAAGGCGCAGGAAGGCGGCTTCACGATCGGCAGCAAGGCGCTCGAATTGCGCACTCGCGAGGGCGTGACGTTGCCGCCGGCAGATTTTTCGTTGACCATGCTCAATCAATCCAGTGCGGCCACGGCGAAAGGTGAAATCACCGGCAGCGGCATTGATCTTAAAGTCATGAGCGCATTACTGGAGTATTTTCCGGTTCCCAAGGACATCCGTGCGATTACAGGGCGATTCGGCCCGCGCGGGGTCGTCAGAAAATCGAGCCTTGCGTGGAGCGGCTATCTGGATAAACCGTCGAGCTTTCGCATCAATGGCGCAATGACCGACTTCGCGATGAACGCCGATGGCAACACGCCCGGCATCTCCGGATTTACCGGTACCGTCGAGGGCGACGACAAGGGCGGGAAATTTACGGTCGCCTCCAAAGCATTGCAGCTGGACATACCCAACCTGATGCGTGCACCGCTGAATTTTGATTCTCTCGAT
>JANYFH010000124.1 GCA_025362705.1 Betaproteobacteria bacterium | reverse complement strand
GATGATGATTGCCTGCCCTAATCGAGCCCGCAATTCGGTAGCGATCAGGCGTGCAACGATATCGACTGAGCTGCCGCCGGGTGCGGCGACGACGATGCGGACAGATTTTTGCGGCCATTGCGCGCGTGTGGGCGTTGCAGTGAGCGTACCGGGCAATAGCAGGAATATCGTAAACAGTAAGAATTTTTTCATTGCAGGTGGCCAGATATCCCCTGATTTTACCGTTCACTCACTTGACGCAGTTTTCCACACACGCGGATAATCAATCAATGAAACCGAGGGCCCCATGAAAACACCTGATCAAATCGGCAAGTACCGCGTCATTAGTGAACTGGGCAAAGGTGCGACCGGTGCAGTCTATCTCGCAGAGGATACGTTCAAGCATCGCAATGTCGCCATCAAGGTGATGTTTCCCGAGGTGCTGAAAGACGCAGAAGATGGCGAGCTGTATCGGCGCATGTTTCTTAACGAGGCTTCGCTCGCAGGCAAACTGCAGCACCCGCACATTGTGTCGATTTACGATGCGGTCGTCGAAGAGGGTATGAGCTACATCGTGATGGAATACGTGGAAGGCGGCACGCTGGAGAAATTTTGCCAGCCGGAAAACCTGCTCGGCATACAGGAAGTGGCGGAAATTATTTTCAAGTGCGTGCGTGCGCTGGCCTTTGCAAATACCGAGGGCCTGATTCATCGCGATGTGAAACCGGGCAACATTTTGCATAAATCCGGCACCGACATTAAGGTCGCTGATTTTGGTGCCGCCTTGCATGTGGTGTCCAACAAGACGCAGGTTGCGGCGGTGGGCTCGCCACTTTATATGGCACCGGAAATTATCACAGGCGCGAAAGCGACCGTGCAATCGGATATCTATGCCGTCGGCATGGTGATGTACATGATGCTAACGGGGCGCACACCTTTCGAGGCTTCCAATACCGCAAGTCTTCACTATCAGATTGTCAATCATGAACCGGCAGCGCCGACTTCGCTGCGCGAGGGTATTCCAGTTGAAGTGGAAACCATCGTCAAACGCGCCATCGCCAAGGATCTGTCCAAGCGTTACCAAACGTGGGAGGAATTCGGTCGCGATCTGGCAGCGATTTGGGAAAGTGAACATTCTCCGCAGCAGACCAAGGGTGAGGTATCCGATACCGAACAATTCAGCGTGCTTAAAACCCTTGCGTTCTTCCGCAATTTCCCCGAGAACGAGTTGTGGGAAATCTTGAAGATCAGCAAGTGGCGATCATTCCCCGCCGAAACCGTGCTCATCAAAGAGGGTGACGTCGGCGATTCTTTTTTCATCCTCGTCAATGGCACCGTCAGGGTCACGCGTGACAAACGCCTGCTGAATGTCCTTGGCGTGGGAGATTGTTTCGGTGAGATGTCGTATCTCGCCAAGCGCGATGGCCCACGTTCGGCGACCATCACGTCGGCCGGCAACTGCACCGTGATGAAAGTGCGTGCGCAGGATGTGGATAGCGCGAATACCGATTGCCGACGTTTGTTTGATCGCAAATTTCTGGAAACGCTGGTCGAGCGACTCGAAGCGGCAAATCAGCAATTGGCGGCGACAGTTGAGCGTCGTACGCAAACCGTTTTAACTACCTGAAAGCCGTCATGATACTTCCATTGCAAATTACTGCGCTCTATGCGTCCCTGCTCGCAGTGATGTGTGTGATGTTGATGGTGGTTGTTATCCGCCTCAGGCGCGGCTTGAAAATCGGTCTGGGTGACGGTGGCAATCGCGATTTGCAGCAGGCTATTCGCGTTCATGGCAATGCGATTGAGTGCGTGCCGATTTTTCTGCTGCTGCTGGCAATTTTAGAAATCAATCACGGCTCGGCGATGCTGCTGCATGGGTTTGGCGCGGCATTTTTGTTCGCGCGTGTCTTGCATGCCTGGGGATTGTACGTGTCGAGCGGCGCGTCGGTCGGCCGCATCGCAGGAACGACGATTACCATGGCCTTGCTGGTTGCACTGGCGATTGCGAATTTATCGAAAATTTTCTGACGCAATTTACAGAAAATAGCTGATCGCAAATACGCCGAGCATCGTCAGCGCGAGCGAGAGTTTTGCCAGCGCGCCAATCAGCATGCCGAGCCACGTCGCAAAGCCAACTCTCGCGGCCTGCGCCAATCGTTGCCGCGCGATGAGTTCTCCGATGACCGCACCGACAAACGGAAACACAAAGATGCCGATCAGCCCGAAGAACAGGCCGACGATGCTGCCGATTGCCGCACCAAGCAGCGCCAGCTTGGAAGCACCCGCGCGTTTCGCGCCGAACATGGCCGCAACCAGATCGGCAGCGATTGCCAGCGCGGTCAACACGGCGAGAATTGTTAGCGTGGGCCAGCCAATTGACTGAAAATCGCCAATCCACGCGGCGATCAGCAGCCCCATGAAAACAAATGGCACGCCGGGCAACGCCGGCAGGATGGTTCCCGCGAGCCCGACGAGAACCAGAATGCCCGCCAGAGCCCATAGTAATATTGCGGTGTTTGCAGTCATGCCATAGCTTTCATGAAGGCGCTTCTCGCAGATTAAAAACTGATTATCGCGGTTTGGGTAATAGCCACTTTTTGATGATGACCACGTTAGCACAGGCGACTTCGCCTATCATAGTTTGTGACAAGCTTCTTTTCAGGAATGACCCAGTCAACAATCATGGCAACACTGCCCGACACCATTTCGCAATCAACACGGACTGACCTGATCGCAAAATTGGGCGCAGTCTTGCCTGCGCGTGCGATTCTCACCGAGGCCGAAGCGATGCGTCCGTATGAGTGCGATGGCCTCACGGCTTATCGACAAATGCCGATGGTGGTGGTGTTGCCGCAAACGGTTGAAGAAGTGCAGCGCATTCTTGCCATTGCGAATGAAACTGGAACGAAGGTGGTGGCGCGCGGTTCCGGCACAGGGCTGTCCGGCGGTGCCACGCCGCTCGGCGATGGCATCCTCATGTCGCTCGCGAAATTCAATCGCATCGTCAGTGTTGATCCGCTCGCACGCACGGCGCGCGTGCAGCCGGGCGTGCGTAACCTGCAAATCTCCGAAGAAGTTGCGTCGCTCGGGCTCTACTACGCACCGGACCCATCATCGCAAATCGCCTGCTCGATCGGTGGCAATGCACGCCACCGGAATTCTCGGCGACGTTGCCACC
>JANYFH010000054.1 GCA_025362705.1 Betaproteobacteria bacterium | reverse complement strand
GTATGCAATGTTCGGCCGCCTGGAACTGTCTATGGCAACAGTCGATTGAATCCCTGCACTTATTTCGGCACCGCTTTTACCACCCATTGAACCGGAATCGCATCGTCTACCGCTTGCTGTGGATCAGCACCACTGGCGAGTGCCATGGCACGAATGGACGGCAGGATTTTCTCGCGGTTCGGTTCAT
This sequence comes from Betaproteobacteria bacterium, assembly GCA_025362705.1. GTDB lineage: Bacteria > Pseudomonadota > Gammaproteobacteria > Burkholderiales > Usitatibacteraceae > UKL13-2. The sequence goes on along the minus strand of JANYFH010000054.1, from coordinate 2,790 downwards.
CAAAGACCCTGGGTGTACCTTCAATTATTTTGAACCCGCTCGACTCAAACAATTCAATCATGGTGATTCTGGTAAACCAGCGGATATGGGTGCGATCCAGTAGCCCCTGATCCTGGTAGCGGAATTGGCCGCAGTTCAGAAGCGCCTGAACACTCCAATGCTGTGCGTTGGGAATACAGGCGATGATTTGCGCGTCCGCAGTCAGGTGTGACCTGATACGTTTGAGCAAGGCCCAGGGGTCGTACAAATGTTCGAGCACGTCTCCAAAAATCCAGCAATCTGACGGGAAAAAAGTGCGGAATTTTTCGTCGTCATATTCCTCGATATTGCCACTCACCACCTCGCTGCAATGTTGACGCGCAACCTCGGCAAACTCCCCATCGATTTCTATTCCGGTATATCGGCAGTCAGGATTCAGGCTGCGGTAAGCCTTTGCAAGTGCGCCACTGCTGCATCCAACCTCAACAACTCTTTTGAGGTTGTTCGGCATCATTTTCAAAATGTCCGGGTTATGGCTTGCATGGATGGGTGTCTGTTTCATTTTGTGTAAGCCATGAAATATTCAAGCCAACCTCAATATGCGTAGCGCCTGAGGGCGATCCAGATTTCTTGCGATCCCCGCTTTTGAAGTGTTGCGTGGCCGCGAAGTTAAACGCCCCAGATATTTTTCTGCAAATCGAGCGCGGTAGGTGTCGTATTCTCCGCTGTAATTGCCGCCGGATTGGTGGGCAATCAACAGATCCTTGCAAACAGCCAACTTGAAACCTGCCAAATGTGCGGCAAATGTAAAGTCAGTGTCATACACATGGAAGCCATCAAAATTCACTTCATCAAATTGCACGCTCTTTAGCACGGCTCTTTTTACGGCAATAAAAAATCCGTCCAGCGCCTGAATGCCGGGCACTTCAAGCAGATCGATGCCGCCCCAGATGAGCAGGTCATAGCGCTCACTCGGCCACCTATCTGAGGCGGGATAGGCAACCACGCCATGGGTGAATGGGTCGCCCGCAGCCGCCCATGCACTTTCGATCAGACAACTCGTGCCGGCACAACCGACAACATCGTAACTTTCAAGGCGCTGAAGCAGTATTTGATCAAACGTCGGCGCGAGTATTTCAATATCATCGTGACAAAAAATGACGATGTCTCCGCGGCTCCGCACGATTCCCCGATTGTAGCCCTCGCTCAAGGACCTGGCATCGTGTATGCCGATGACTTCGTAAGACACGTCTCCTAGAGCAGCTTTGAAGTTTTCGCTTACCAGCTTGAACTTGTACGGGGTGATGCTACAGATAATGATAGAAATCATTTTGCAGAAAATTTCAAACAGCGATTCCAGCGAAGCGATAGGGAACCGTCGCGCACTCGCCGTTACCTGACGGCAAGCTTGCCGGTGGCAACCGCCGCAATCGTTTGTAGCCTCAGGAAATCTTCTGTACCGTCCTTCGGGTTGATGAAACTGCTGGAGCCCAGGACAAGGCCGTTATAAATATCTTTGTTGACCCCGATGATCCGGTTCGGATAGTCAGCGCAATGGATGGCATCTTTGACAAAAATCGCAATGAAGTCATTCCAATAATCATTTTGCTGATACGACATATACGATTCCAGCATAGCCGGATTCAGGTTGCATCGCTTGGCCCAATTCACCAGCGCAGTGCCGCTATCGGGATAAAACCGCCAGCAATCCACCGGGTAACGATGAAACGGGCCGTTGGACGGCGCATTAAGATAAAACAGTCCGGACGGCTTGAGAATTCGCAGAATTTCGAGAAATAAAACCCAGAACATTTCGGAATGTTCAAGCACGCTAGAGCTGAGGCAAAAATCCACCGTCCCATCCCCAAACGGCAATTTGTACGGATCATCGAGCACCACATCCACACCGTTGCCGCGCGCAAAATCGACACCGATATACTCCATTCCTGCCGGGCAAATGCTTCTGATCGACCCATTCACATTTTGTGAGCCAATCTCAACAATGCGTGCTCCTTTCTTATCTGCAGTGAGATAAGTCTTGAAGAAAAAATCAGCGTTGGAGAGTGCGGAGGGATGCATATCTGTTCTAAGAATATCTTGAAAGAAAAAGGGACATGGTCGATCATTTTGCGCGACTCATGAGATCACTCGCCACGAAACATTTCCTGTTGAGTTTCTGAGTGCATAACTCAAACAAGGTCACATGAATTGTATTACAGAAAAATGGCGCGGACCCGTAGCCTGGACTGGCTTCATCAAGTCCGACATTAACGCTTACATAGAGCCATGCGGTATCGACATACAGACCGCCATTCGGCGGCCCTACCAGCCACAAAATACCCGGAAACCCGCACCAATACTGGTGTTTTGCTAATTCACCCACGCCCTCGCATTGCGAAACACCCGCATCCACGGGCTCTCGTTTTTCCATTGTTTCGGATGCCACGACAAATTTGCGGCGAGTACCACGCGCTCCGGGTGCGGCATCATGATCGTGAAGCGGCCATCGGGTGTGGTGAAAGCAGTCATGCCGAGCGGGGAGCCATTCGGGTTCGCAGGAAACTGTTTGGTGGCGCGCCCAAGGTTATCGACGAACTGCGCTGCGCACTGCCAGCGGCTGGCGTCTTGCTGCGCCTGATCGCGAAATACGGCCTGGCCTTCGCCATGTGCGGTCGCGACGGGAATGCGTGAGCCCGCCATTCCCGCGAAAAGGATTGACGGCGACTCGCGAATTTCCAGCAGCACCGTGCGTGCCTCGTATTGCTCGCTTTTGTTGCGTTCAAAATGCGGCCAATTTTCAGCACCGGGAAT
>JANYFH010000052.1 GCA_025362705.1 Betaproteobacteria bacterium | reverse complement strand
TCGAACACCGCACGCATCGCGCCGCCCGCCTTGATACCAGCACCTTCAGGTGCGGGCTGCATGAAAACTTTGGTACCGCCGTGCTTGCCCATCACTTCGTGATGCAGCGTGCCGTTTTTCAACGAAATTTTCACCAGTCTGCGGCGGGCCATTTCCATTGCCTTTTGCACGGCCACCGGCACTTCGCGCGATTTGCCTTTGCCCATACCGATGGAACCGTCGCCATCACCAACCACGGTAAGTGCCGCGAACGCGAGAATCCGGCCACCCTTAACCACTTTGGTGACGCGGTTAACCGAGATCATTTTCTCGCGGAGGCCGTCGCCTTTGTCTTCGTGCTGATCGTTTCTTGCCATTTGTCGAATCCTTGATTAGAACGTGAGACCGGCTTCACGCGCGGCATCAGCCAAAGCCTTGATACGGCCCTGGTAAGCAAAACCGGAACGGTCAAACGCGACTGCGGTAACACCAGCGGCTTTTGCGCGTTCGGCAATACGTTTGCCAACAATGCCGGCAGCCTCTTTGCTGGCGCCGTTTTTAACCTGGCCGCGCACTTCTTTTTCGACCGTCGATGCAGCCGCCAGCACTTTCGCGCCGGTAGCATCAATAATCTGCGCGTAAATGTGCGTGTTGGTACGATGCACTGTCATGCGAACGGCTTTGAGACGGGCGATCGTGGCGCGGGTTTTTGCGGCACGGCGCAGACGGGATAGTGTTTTGTCGATCATGATGGCCTCGCTTACTTCTTCTTGGTCTCTTTGAGGGTAATCTTCTCGTCGGCATAGCGCACACCCTTGCCCTTGTAGGGCTCAGGAGGACGATAACTGCGGACGATGGCGGCAACTTGGCCGACCTTCTGCTTATCGATACCCTTAATCAAAATTTCGGTCGGAACCGGCGTCTCGCACTTCACACCTTCGGGCATCGCGTGGATCACCGGATGAGAAAAACCGAGCGTTAAGTTCAACTTTGTACCCGCCGCTGCCGCCTTGTAACCCACGCCAACAAGCATCAACTTCTTTTCGAAGCCCTTTTCCACGCCGATGACCATATTGGCGAGCAACGCACGCATGGTGCCCGACATGGCATTTGACTGCTGTGAGCTGCTTGCGGCTTCGAGAACGATTTTGTCGCCATCTTTTTTGATGACCACATCGCTGGATGTCGCTTGTTTCAAGGTTCCCAACGGACCCTTGATGGTAATTTCATTGGCCGCAAGGGTCACTTCGACTTTTGCCGGCACGGTGATGGGGAGTTTGCCTACACGTGACATGTCGGTCTCCTTACACCACGATGCAGAGCACTTCACCACCGACACCGGTGGCGCGCGCTTTGCGATCGGTCATCACGCCCTGGGAAGTGGACACGATGGCCACACCCAAACCGTTCATGACGGGTTTAATGTCTTCGCGGCCGCGGTAAACGCGAAGGCCAGGGCGCGAAATGCGCTCTATCTTCTCGATGACCGGCTTGCCCGCGTAATACTTGAGGCTCACGTTTAATTCGTTTTTGCCTTCGATGGTGCGAATGGCGAAGTCTTCAATGTAGCCTTCGTCCTTCAACACTTTGGCGATAGCTGTCTTCACTTTCGAAGAAGGCATCGTCACATCGACTTTTTCCGACTGCTGCGCATTGCGAATGCGAGTCAGCATATCGGCGATTGGATCACTCATGCTCATAATATGTCTCCGTTTGCGTGAGGATTACCAGCTTGCTTTCACCATGCCCGGCACTTCGCCGCGCATAGCGATTTCACGCAATTTGTTACGTCCCAAACCAAACTTGCTGTACACACCGCGCGGACGACCAGTAATCGCACAGCGATTACGCAGACGTGTCGGGTTGGCGTTGCGCGGCAGAGCCTGCAATTTCAGACGTGCTTGAAAGCGTTCTTCTTCCGAATAGCTTTGGTCGTTGATGATTTTCACGAGTCCCGCGCGCTTGGCCGCAAACTTCTTGACCAGCTTTTCACGCTTTTCCTGACGATTGATAACAGCGAGTTTTGCCATGACGAACCCTTAGCCTCGGAACGGGAATTTGAATGCAGCGAGCAATGCTTTAGCTTCTGCATCCGTCTTCGCCGTGGTGGTAATCGAGATATTCATGCCGCGCAATGCGTCAATCTTGTCGTATTCGATTTCCGGAAAAATAATCTGCTCTTTCACGCCCATGTTGTAGTTGCCACGGCCATCGAAAGAACGTCCTGAAATACCGCGGAAGTCACGCACACGCGGCAATGCAACGGTAATAAGGCGATCCAGGAATTCGTACATCTTCGTCGAACGCAATGTAACCATGCAGCCGATCGGATATCCATCGCGAATCTTGAACCCGGCGATCGATTTTTTCGACAGTGTGACCACGGGCTTTTGTCCTGCGATCTTTTGCATGTCACCAACTGCGTGGTCCATGATCTTTTTGTCTGCGACCGCCTCGCCAACACCCATGTTCAAGGTGATTTTGGAGATGCGTGGCACTTGCATCATGGATTTGTAGCCAAACTGCTGCATCAGCGCAGGGGCTATCGTATCTTTGTAGTGTGTTTGTAGACGAACCATTATTTGCCCCTTACGCGTCGATGACTTCACCGTTGGAACGGAACACGCGAACTTTGCGCTTGTCGTCCAAGGTCTTATAGCCAACGCGATCAGCCTTGCTGGTAGCGGGATTGAAAATGGCGATATTCGAGAGATCGATCGACATTTCTTTTTCCACGATGCCGCCAGTGGTATTTTTCATCGGGTTTGGCTTGGTGTGTTTCTTTACGCGATTCACACCCTCAACCACCGCACGGGTAAATTCAGGCAGCACCTTAAGCACGGTTCCGCGCTTGCCTTTATCCCTGCCGGTGAGAACGACCACTTGGTCGCCTTTACGAATCTTGCTCATGATTGGGTCCTTACAGTACTTCAGGGGCCAGCGACACGATCTTCATGAACCGCTCGTTACGCAATTCACGCGTAACCGGCCCGAAGATGCGGGTGCCGATTGGCTCCAGCTTCGCATTCAAGAGCACGGCAGCATTGCCGTCGAACTTGATGAGCGAACCATCGTTGCGGCGGACGCCTTTGGCGGTACGTACCACCACAGCGTTATAGACTTCGCCTTTTTTTACGCGGCCACGAGGCTGCGCGGACTTAATGCTGACCTTGATGACGTCCCCAATGCCCGCATAGCGACGCTTGGAGCCGCCAAGGACTTTGATACACATCACCGACCGCGCACCGGTGTTATCGGCGACGTCGAGAATCGACTGCATCTGAATCATGTTTTTATCTCCAACTTATTCCGCACCACGCTTGTGGCACAGACAGTCTTGGATCCGTCTTATGTTTTCCACATCCCGAAAGGACATGGACAACAGGTTAGAAAACTTCTTTTTGCCCGATCGCTTGATTTCGGCTTCGGCTGACGCTCGGGCATGTCGAGTTGCGCTGATTTGCAATTCGTTTTAAGCAGACTATCAGCCGACGAAGCCACGGCTGGAGCAGCAAAGTCCGCAAGTATATATTGAAATGGCTTGGCTGCACAAGTGCGATTTCAAGAATTTGGCCGGCTGACGCGATTGGGAGGCTACGCCGCCCTGTGGGCGAGCGGCAGCCGCTATGGGTATAGCGTCACACGCGGTCGTGAGTGTTTACTTACCACCTAAGTTACATCATATCGACAATCCGACTGGAACTACCCCTTAAAAACGCCTAGTAAGCGTCATCTGTGCGCCGTCGCGCTTCATTTCCAGGCGGTTCAGAAAACTCATGCCCAGCAAAGCTACATCGAGGCCGCTTTCAAGAATGATCGCGTCGATCCGGTACAAGGTTATTGCGCCGATCGTGACAGTATCCAGCGACACCCGGTACGCAGGCACCACACCACCGGCCGTTGCGGAAAATCCTCGCTGGCCTTTCATGTAGTCAATGCCCATACCTTTCGCCGCGCTGGCTGGAAGCGCAATTGAGGTCGCGCCGGTATCGACGAGAAAGCGGACGGTTTTGCCGTTGATCTGCCCCATGGTCCAGAACTGCCCGGCGGTATCGGCTGCAATTGTCAGAGTGCTGTTGGCGTTGTCGCCACCGGCTGATGCGGCGAAGTGTTCGCCAAGATCGAGGGTGCGACGCTTGCCTTCGATCTCGAAAACCGCACTCGTCGAGGCAGTGCTGACAAGAGTGACATCCTCGGGCTGTTTTTGTCCTACCGAAATAGTGCGTGGCGATGCGCCGTTGATTACTACGACGGCCTTGCCGGGAAACAGGCCGACCACCGTCACGTTGGCAGCTAATGAGGCTCCAGTTTGAAACAGCAACGAAACCAACGCGACCGCACGCGCGATGCCGTTACAATGCCGGATCTTTGCCCACATGAACCCCGTGAAACCTGTCGCCATTTTTCGTTTTTCTGCTGAAGACGGACCCGGCTATTTTGCCAGCTTTCTGGATCGGCATTCAGTTCCATGGACGCTCTTCAAGCTGGACGAAGGCGCGACAGTGCCACTAGACCCCGAAAGCTACGGCGGATTTGTCTTTATGGGCGGACCGATGAGTGCAAATGACGATCTGCCGTGGATCGCGCCCATCGTCAAACTTATTCGCAAGGCCATTGTGGAAGATCAGCCCTGTCTGGGCCATTGTCTGGGCGGACAAATAATGTCAAAGGCGCTGGGTGGCGACGTCACTGGCAATGCGGTGAAAGAAATCGGCTGGAATCCGGTTCGAGTAGTCAATTCGGCTGCTGCTCGCGCCTGGCTCGGCGCAGACGCTCAAGGCTTTACGACCTTTCAATGGCACGGTGAAACGTTTTCAATTCCTGCCGGTGCGGAGCGCATTCTTACCGGTGATGCCTGCACGAATCAGGCCTTCGTCATTGGGAAATCGTTGGCTATGCAATGTCATACTGAAATGACGCCGGAAATGATTGAAGACTGGTGCGAAGACTGGGCCGCAGAAAATGCCAACCCCACACTCGCCAGTATTCAGACGCCAGAAACGATGCTGGCCGCGACGCCGGACAATATCGCCAAACTGAATAGCCTCGCGGATCGCCTATATTCGAAATGGCTGGAAGGCGCTATTGGTCACATCAGTCGCGAAAATTGTTGAACTGCAACGGCACTTCATCAATTTTCTCTTTGCACAATGCGATTGCCTGCTGAAGATCATCGCGCTTGGTACCTTGCACCCGTACCGATTCGCCCTGAATTGAGGCGGTAACTTTGATCTTCGAGTCTTTGATCAGCTTCTGGATTTTCTTTGCCAGATCGCTGGCGATGCCATTCTTGACATTGATTGTTTGCTTGACCTTGTCACCGCCGATTTTCACTCTGTCGTCCTCGTCCAGCAACCGCACGTCAACGCCGCGCTTGGCCATTTTATTGAGCAACACATCCTTGACCTGGCCGAGCTTGAAATCGTCATCGGCATAAAGCGTCAGCTCGAATTCTTTTTGTTCGACGCGCGCGTCGGAACCCTTGAAATCGAAACGGGTTGAGACTTCCTTGTTGGTCTGCTCAATCGCATTCTTGAGTTCGACTTTGTTGGCTTCGGATGCGATATCAAAAGATGGCATTTCTTTACCTTTTACCTCTCACTAAACCCCTCCAAACGGAGAGGTAAACGTCATTTCCTGCGCAATTTCTTGTTCGCGGCAATCCGCAAGCGCAGCGCATTGAGCTTGATGAAACCGCCCGCATCAGCCTGATTGTACGCGCCGCCGTCGTCGTCGAATGTGGAGATGGTTTGGTCAAACAGCGAATCGGACTTTGATTCACGTCCCACCACCAGCACAGTACCTTTATAGAGCTTTAAGCGTACGCGGCCATTGACCGTCGCTTGCGATTGATCGATCAAACTCTGCAACAAAATACGTTCAGGCGAAAACCAGTAGCCGTTGTAAATCATCCGACCGTAACGCGGCATCAAATCATCTTTCAATGACAGAACTTCGCGATCCATGGTGATCGATTCAATAGCGCGGTGCGCTTTGAGCATGATCGTGCCGCCAGGTGTTTCATAGCAGCCGCGCGATTTCATGCCGACATAGCGGTTTTCGACCATGTCGAGTCGGCCAATACCGTGTTTACCGCCGAGGCGGTTGAGTTCGATCAGCACTTTGGCGGGAGTCAGTTTTTTGCCGTTGATGGCAACGATGTCACCCTTGGCGTAATCGAGTTCAACGTATTCCGGCTTGTTAGGTGCCTTTTCCGGCGACACAGTAATGCGCCACATCGAATCTTCCGCTTCAAAATTCGGATCCTCGAGAATGCCGCCCTCATAGCTGATGTGCAGCAAGTTCGCGTCCATCGAATACGGCGCGCCGCCGCCCTTGCGCTTCTTGAAGTCGACGGGAATGTTGTGCTTATCGGCGTATTCCAACAATTTTTCACGCGACAGCAAATCCCATTCACGCCACGGCGCGATGATTTTTACGTTCGGCATCAGCGCATACGCACCCAATTCGAAACGCACCTGATCGTTGCCCTTGCCGGTTGCGCCGTGCGAAATCGCATCGGCGCCGGTTTTGCGTGCAATATCGATCATGTTCTTGGCGATCAACGGCCGTGCAATCGACGTGCCAAGCAGATATTCGCCTTCGTAAACGGTGTTGGCGCGAAACATCGGGAAAACAAAATCACGAACAAATTCTTCGCGCAAATCCTGAATGTAGATGTTTTGTTTTTTGATGCCGAGCTGAATCGCCTTCTTGCGTGCAGGTTCGACTTCTTCGCCCTGACCGATATCAGCCGTGAAGGTAATCACTTCACATTTGTAGACATCCTGAAGCCATTTCAGGATGACGGACGTATCGAGACCACCTGAATACGCAAGAACTACTTTGTTTACTTCACTCATTCAATTGCTCACTTGTCTAAATTATCCATTTATCCAAACGCCAGCATTGGCGCACATTTCAGGCCATTTATGCTCTGAAAAGCGCGCCAATGTTAGTGTTACGTTATTTTTTGCTAACTATTGATGCGTCCCAGCAACAGGAATTCCATCAATGCTTTTTGTACGTGAAGACGATTTTCTGCTTCCTCCCACACGACACTCTGCGGCCCGTCGATAACGTCGGCCGAGACTTCCTCGCCGCGATGCGCCGGCAGGCAATGCATGAATAGCGCGTCTTTGTCAGCCGCTGCCATCATTTTCCGATCGACACAAAATCCGGCGAAGGCGTTTTTTCGCGCTTCCGTTTCGGCTTCATATCCCATGCTTGTCCAGACATCGGTTGTCACCAGATGCGCGCCTTTTGCTGCGAGCATTGGATCGGTGAACGCGGCCAGATAAGCGTTGTCCAGCGTCTCGCCGCGCTGTGACTTCATTTCATAGCCCTTTGGCGTTGCCACGTTCAACTTGAAGTCAAAAATGCGCGCCGCTTCGAGCCACGTGTAGCTCATGTTGTTTGCGTCACCGATCCAGGCGACAGTCTTGCCCGTGAGTGACCCACGCTGTTCTACATAGGTAAAAATATCGGCCAGCACCTGGCATGGATGGTACTCGTTGGTCAGCCCGTTAATGACTGGCACCCGCGAATGCGCGGCAAACTGCTCCACCTTTTCTTGTTCAAACGTGCGGATCATCACCAGATCAACCATGCGCGAAATTACCCTTGCCGTATCTTCGATCGGCTCGGAACGCCCTAGCTGCGTGGACTGTGAATCAAGATGAATCGCCTGACCGCCCAATTGGTAGATACCGGCTTCAAAACTCACGCGCGTGCGCGTAGAGCTCTTCTCGAAGACCATCGCCAACATGCGGTCTGTCAGCGGCTGGTAGGGAATGTAATTCTTGAATCTCGCTTTGAGAATTTTTGCGCGTTCGAGCAGATGCTCGTATTCGTCGCGCGTGAAATCCTTCATTTGCAAAAAATGTCTCATGGCTGCCGAATATCCGATGCGCGCTAAGCTGCAGCCCGCATCGGTTGCGCCAGAAATGCCTTGATGACGGGTACGAGCCGCGCGACAATTTCCCGCGCCTCGCTCTCATTAATGATGAGGGCAGGCAGCAGGCGAATCACGCTGTCTTGCGTGACGTTGGTGAAGATACCGGCGTCCAGCGCCATCTTGACGATGTCGCCGCACGGACGATCAAGATCGATACCAAGCATCAGGCCCATTCCGCGCACCTCCTTCACGCCAGGAACGCCCTGCAAGGCCTGGCTAAATCCACTCTTTAGAATCGCCCCCATCTTGGCAGCGTTGGCGAGCAACCCTTCCTCTTCCATAATTTCCAGCGTACGCAACGCGGCAACCGAGACCAGCGGGCCACCACCAAATGTGGTTCCATGATTACCCGGTTTGAACACATTCGCTGCAACGCCACGTGCCAGACACGCACCAATCGGCACTCCAGAACCCAAACCTTTGGCAAGGGTCATCACATCTGGCGTGATACCGCTCCATTGATGCGCGAACCACTTGCCCGTACGACCGATTCCCGACTGCACTTCGTCGATCATCAGGAACCATTCCTTCTGCGTGCAGAGTTCGCGTAACTGGCGCAAATAGTCTGCACGCGCCTCGACAATACCGCCCTCTCCCTGCAACACCTCGGCAAGTACTGCAACGACATCTTTATTGTGCGCAGCAATTGCCCGAACTGCTTCAAAATCGTTATACGGAACGCGAATGAATCCTCCCACCAGCGGCTCAAACCCGGCTTGCGCCTTGCGCGAACCCGTTGCGGCAAGAGTGGCCAGCGTTCTGCCGTGCCATGCGTGCTCCATGACGATAATCTGCGGGCTGGCAACGCCGCGCTGATGGCCGTACAGGCGCGCGATCTTGATGGCGCACTCATTGGCTTCCGCACCAGAGTTTCCGAAGAATACATTGTCCATTCTAGCCAGCCCGCACAATTTGTCCGCAAGGGCTGCCTGTTCCGGAATATCGACCAAATTCGAGGTGTGAATGATTCGACCAGCCTGCTCGGCAATGCTTTTCACAAGCTTTGGATGCGCATGTCCCAAGCCAGATACCGCGATCCCGGCGAGGGCATCAAGCACCTTCCTGCCTTCGGTCGTATACAACCATGCACCCTCACCATGGCTAAACGCGACCGCAAGTGGTTTGTAGGTATTCATCTGATGAATGGATAGCATTGAATCGCCCTCTCTTACTGCACGAACTGGATGGAAATTGTGTAATGCAGCTTTCAATGCCGCCTACAAAAATGCAAACGGCGGCCGAAAACAACAACGGCGGCCTCGTGCGGACCGCCGCTCAATATTCGGGAAATAAACTATATGGCAATCTTGTTTGCAGTGCAACAATTGGGTTTGCGACAGAGCGACAAAGTTATAATCTGACACCGCTCTGTGCGTTCCTCTCGGGCGAGCGCCACCCACTTACACCACATCAAACCGCCCGAAATGTCGCCCCCGACCAACGCCGTTCCGCTACCACCCCGCCTCATCATTGAAGGCGTAACGCTTAGTGGCCGCGCTTTTCGACCGAGTGACTGGGCTGAGCGCCTCTGTGGAATCATGTCCTCATTTGGCGGTGATCGTCAGATGCGTTATTCGAGTTTTGTGCGACCGATGCTGCTCGACGGTGTGCGCTGCGTAGTGGTGGAACCTTCACTGGCGGAAATTGAGCCGCGCGCATATCGCTTTTTGCTTGATTTCGCCAAAGACAATGAATTGGTCGTTATCGATCCGACTGTTCCCGCAACCGAGGATTACTGTCCTCTTCCGGGAAGCGCGCTGGAAACCTTGGGGAAATAATCCGTGATTGTCCGCGCGGAAACCCCAAAAGAAAACCGCCGATTTAGTTCGTGCCAGCAATGGGCGCGAAATCGGCGGTGATGGCGCGGGCGGGGTTGACGCTAACCCCTTGCGACAAATGCGGGTGCCTTACGCTTGCGCTGCGACCTGACCTTTTGAGCCGATTGCCTTGATCGCAGCGGAAAGACGGCTCTTGTGACGAGCAGCCTTGTTTTTGTGAATGATGTTTTTGTCGGCGATGGAATCGATCGTCGATACCGAAGACTTGAACACGGCTTCAGCCTGAGCCTTATCGCCTGCGGCGACAGCAACTCTGACTTTCTTGATTGCGGTACGCAACTCCGAACGTTGGCCCATGTTGTGGCCGCGTTGTTTGACGGCTTGACGTGCGCGCTTGGCGGCTTGTTTGGTATTTGCCATGATTTTTCCAGATTCTTGCGATGAAATTTGCGGGAAGCCGAGTATTATAGCGCAGCCCTGTAAAAAAGCAAACCCGCTGATTTTGCTGGGGTTTTCTCGTTGTTTCGTTCCCGACACTTCTTTTCCGTCTTCATGAATCTGCATGAACCTTCTTAAAGCCGCCCTCTCGGTCTCCGCGATGACTTTTCTGTCGCGCATTACCGGGTTGATACGCGAAATCATCGGCTTTAACCTTTTTGGCGCCAGCGCGGCGATGGATGCCTTCCAGGTTGCGTGGCGCATCCCAAATTTGCTGCGTCGCCTGTTTGCCGAAGGTGCCTTCAGCCAGGCGTTCGTGCCCGTTTTCGCAGAATACAAAACTAGGCGAGGTGAAACCGAAACGCGAGTGCTCGCTGACCGGATTGCCAGTGTTCTGGCATTGATCCTGTTCGTCGTTACCTTGATTGGCGTGATCGCTGCGCCCGTCCTGGTTTACGTGAACGCCTGGGGATTTGCCGCAAATCCGGAAAAATTTGATCTCACGACGCAGCTCGTGAGAATTACATTTCCCTACATTTTCTTTATCTCGCTGGTTGCATTGTCGGCGGGAATTCTCAATACCTTTAGCGCCTTCAAGACACCTGCCTTCACGCCGGTATTACTCAACCTTTCCGTGATCGCCTGCGCGTTGTTTCTGGCCCCGCATATCAATCCGCCGATACTGGCATTGGCATGGGGCACCTTTCTCGGCGGTATCGTACAGCTCGCATTCCAGATTCCTGCGTTGCGCAAAATCAACATGGTGCCGCGCATCTCGCTGGCCGCATGGAAGTTCCGCAAAGACGAAGGTGTCGCACGCGTACTCATGCTGATGGCGCCAGCCATCCTTGGCGTATCAGTCGCGCAGATTTCACTCTTGCTTAATACGCAAATTGCGTCGTTTCTACAAACCGGGTCAGTCTCATGGTTAACTGCGGCGGATCGTCTGATGGAATTTCCGTCGGCACTGCTCGGTGTAGCACTCGGCACGGTACTGCTGCCGTCATTGGTTAAACACCATGCCGAAGACAATCCCGCAGAATATTCGCGGTTACTCGACTGGGGATTGCGACTCACACTATTGTTGACTTTGCCCGCAGCCGTCGCGCTGGCGCTGCTTGCAACCCCGCTGATTGCGACGATTTTTCAACATGGCGAATTTCGCGCGCAAGACGTAATGATGACGCGCGCTGCATTGGTTGCGTACTCGGTCGGATTGACGGGCATCATCCTCGTGAAAATTCTGGCGCCCGGCTTTTACGCGCGGCAGAACATCAAGACACCTGTGAAGATTGCCATCTTCACGCTGGTGGTAACGCAACTCTTCAACCTGGCATTTGTACCTTTGTACAGGCACGCGGGCCTGGCACTTTCAATCGGTTTGGGCGCGTGCGTCAACGCCGGGTTGTTGTATTTTTTTATGCGCAAACAAAACATCTTTGTACCGCAGCCGGAATGGCTGGCTTTCGTACTGAAAATCGCGGTAGCGCTTTATGTGATGGGTGTCGTGCTTTTCTGGCTATCCGGTGCGGACACCGAATGGTTAACGTCGACTACACCAGCGAAATGCTGGCGACTCGCTCTCGTCATCTGCGCGGGAGCATTTACCTACTTTGCAAGTCTGTGGTTCATGGGTTTTCGATTGCGCCAATTCTCCAGCCGTCTCACATGAAGATGTGGCTGCATCGCGCGCTTGCACCAGTCAGCGCGCCGCTTGCACTGGCAATCGGTAATTTCGATGGTGTGCATCGCGGTCATCAGGCGATTCTTGCAGCCGGTATCGAGGCTGCACGTGAACACGGGCTGGCATTTGCGGCAATGACGTTTCATCCGCTGCCGCGTGAATTTTTCGGCAAGCTGAAAAACGATACATCCTTCGCGCCACCGCGCCTCATGAACACGACCGAAAAACTGGCCGCGCTTTCCGATACCGGCGTTGAACATGTTTTCATGCCGCGCTTTGACGAAAAATTTGCGACGCAATCTCCCGAAGATTTCGTAGCCGCACTGACGAGAATGAACGTGCGTTGGTTGATGGTGGGCGCGGATTTTCGTTTTGGCGCAAAGCGCGGCGGTGATTCAGAAACGCTGCGTCGCGCGGGTGCGCAGCACGGCTTTATGGTGGAAACGATGCCGGACGTCGTCATCGGCATCGAGAAAATTTCGTCGAGCGCCGTGCGCGACGCGCTAAGTCACGGGCAACTCGATGTTGCCGCGCGCATGCTGGGTCGCCCGTACAGCATCATCGGTCGCGTGATGCACGGCAAAAAACTCGGCCGCACTCTCGGTTTTCCAACCGCCAATATCACGTTGACGAGCCGTAAACCCGCGCTCTCAGGCGTGTTTGCAGTACAATGCAGGCTTGTAACTCGCGGGCTCGAGGGAGTGGCGGGGATTGAAAGAATCAAGGCGGGAACGATCCTTAACGGGGTCGCCAATCTTGGTACCAATCCAGTGGTCTCAGTCGATGGCCACCACCATCTGGAAGTTTTCCTCTTCGATTTTGCGGCTGACGTTTATGGTCAACGTCTCGCCTGTACCTTCATCGAAAAAATCCGCGACGAACAAGATTTTGAAAGCCTCGAAGCGCTTAGTCGGCAAATAGACGACGACGTATCAAAGGCGAAAAACATTTTGTGATCGGATTAGTGATGGATCAGAAGGTTGACTACAAAAGCACGCTGAATTTACCCGACACGCCGTTTCCCATGCGCGGCGATCTGGCCAAACGCGAACCCAATTGGGTGGCGGAGTGGCAGCAACGGAAGCTCTACGAAAA
>JANYFH010000400.1 GCA_025362705.1 Betaproteobacteria bacterium | reverse complement strand
CACAATAATCCTGCCGTCGCGCCGCCGATCAGGGCATGGCGCGCCGAGATGCGTCCTACCGGCATGAAAAAATAAATCGATGAGATCAGGAGGACTTCAATCACGACACCGATGATGTAGAGCGTAATACGCGACAACCCGCTCAACGACCAACTGTAACCAAACACAAGTAATTTTTCCTGGCCGATGGCCAGAAGGTTTGCAAGCACAAAAGTAGCCGCAAACAGTGCCAGAGCGATGAAGATGATGTAGCCAAACGGCAATGCCAGCGAGACCAGAAAATGCCGTTTGTGTACCTTTATGCGATGCAAAAAAATAACCGAGATTGCGCTCTCAAGTACCGAAAAAGCGAGCGAGGAAAAAAACAGCATGGTTCCCAGCAATACCCAGCCTAGTACAGCACGGTGTTCGAGGAACGCCGCGAGTTCTTGTACCAGCGCCTTCGATTGCCCCGGCACCACCCATTCCAATGCACGGCGCAAGGTATCGAACAAAACAGCCTGATCAACGAGTTGCGAAAGTCCGATCAATACCAGGATCAGCAGCGGCACGATGGACAGCAGTGTGTAATAGGCGACCGCGCCAGCCAGCAGCAAGCCCTGATTGGCGCGGAATGCCCTGAACACCTGCAACGCAAAAGCAGCAGGGTGGGCAATAATTTGCCTGGCTTCAGGAGGGACAAGTGCGGTGGGCAAGATAGGAAGCATGGCCGTAGTTTAGAGCAGTTGTACTTCAATTCTCAAACATCCATGCGCGCCTAATGTTTCCGACTTGTGAGCAGGCATTGGTCATGAGGCATGATGTATCCTATCGCTCCGGTGCGGTACGACAACATCGAACAACAATTTTCAACGCGCGACTCGCGCATTTATGCCCAATCGAATGGAACAATTTTTTTCAGGCCTGTGGCACATACTCACCTACATCGCGATGGTTTACGCTGGATTTTATCTGTTGGAGCGTCTGGCACCTGTTGAGCGGCATCAGCCGGTAAGAGACACACTGTTCAATATCGCGCTGACACCGATGCTCCTTTGCATAAGCGTGTTGTTGGTTGGCGTGCTTGCGCCGCTGATTCAGCCTGCAACCAGCGAGCCTTTCGGCCATCGAATCAAGTTGTATTTTCCGGATGGCGTGATGGGATCGGCACTCGGGCTGCTGACTGTAATGCTGGCGTCGGATTTCCTCTACTACTGGTGGCATCGCTTTCAGCACACCAACCGCTGGCTCTGGGCACAACACACTTTGCATCACACCGAGCGCTCACTGAGTGTGCTGACAAGCATGCGTCACCACTGGCTGGAGGATCCAATACGCTTGTTCGTGCAGGCGTTACCGCTGGGGTTCGCGCTATTTGTTGCGCCGCCGTCGGTCGCTTGGGTCGCAACGATACTTGGGTTGTGGCCGTTTTTTATTCACTTGAATCTTCGGCTGCCGATGGGGCCGTTAACATACGTGTTTTCAGGGCCGCAATATCACCGTATTCATCACTCGATCCTGCCGCAACACATCGATAAAAATTTCGCCGCATTTTTTCCGCTGTGGGACATTATTTTTGGCACTGCGTGTATCCCGGCGAAAGGTGAATACCCGCCGACCGGCATCAACGGCGTTGAAACTGACAGTTTTGCCAAAGCACTGTTCTCCCCATTCGTGGACTGGACGCGAATGGCGCGTGGCGTATTCAACAGCCGCAGCACACGCAATACGCCACCGAATGCGTGAAGCATGACCGCTGAACGCGCTCCGAGCCTGGACGCATTTCGCGTCGTCGCAGTCAATTGCGTCATGTTTTCCCATTGCGTTCTGCTGGGAATCGATGCATTTCCGTCGTTTCGCTACATCGTGTTTATTTTTGGCTGGCTGGGCGTGGAATTGTTCTTCGTCCTGAGCGGTTTCCTGATCGGTCGCCAATTACTTGATGTGGCGCTTGGCACGCAAAGCGTGAAGAGTTTCTGGTGGCGACGGTGGTTTAGAACGCTGCCGAATTACTACCTGTTTCTCGCTCTCAACGTGGCGCTGTACGCGACCATTCTGCACAGACCTGGCGGCGATTTTTCGTTCCTCATTTTTTCGCACGCGCTCATTTCACCTTTTAATAGCCCATTTTTTGCGGAAAGCTGGTCGCTCGCAATCGAGGAGTGGTTTTATTTGCTGGCGCCTTTGCTGGTGGTTGTATTTGCCAGCGTGATACCAAACCGACACCGGAAATTCACCGTTATTGCCGCGATGATAGTCATCATCGTAGCCAGCGTCATCGCGCGGTTATGGGTCGCGCAACATACAGAGGGAAGCATCGATGCCACGATGCGCAAAATGGTCATGCTGCGTCTGGATGCCATCGCCTTCGGCGTGATTCTCGCGTGGCTTGAGCGCTATCGCAGTTCGCTTCTCACCAGTCTCTCCCGACTGTGGTGGATGGGCGTGTCGGCAGTTTTACTTGCAAGTTTTTATGTAGGCACATTGTCACAGTCACTCACGATTCTTGCGCCGCCAAGTGGTGTTGATCGCGTACTCGCGCCATTGTTATTTACACTGCTGCCGCTTGCCTCTGCACTACTGCTGGCCGCAACGGTGGGGTTACAGGTGCGCGAGCGACAATGGGTTAGCAATCAAAGCAAGTGGTCGTACTCGATGTATCTGTTGCACTTTCCGCTGTTATTGTTGATATTGCATTTATTTGGCGGGTTCAAGGATCCAAATGCACTTTTTTTCGGCGTCGTCGGATGGTACGTAGTGACCGTGTTCGGGGCGTCATTGATTTACAGGTGGTATGAAAAACCTTGCATGAATTTGCGGGAGCGGTTTGTGCCGCTTGGGAAGTAAGCCAGCTTCATGAAATGCCAGATCAAACGTTATCCAGATTCTCAAGCGTGAGCACAGCTTGCGCGCGAATCGCGGCGCGTTCCTCAGCCGACAAGCGCGCGATGTTTTTGACCATCAACGCCGTGCGTGGGTTACCGGCCAGCATCTGTTCGTGTTTGTCGAGGAAGTTCCAGTACAACGTTGTGAACGGGCACGCGCTGTTACCGGTTTTGAGTTCCGGTTTGTAACGGCAGCTGCCGCAATAGTTCGACATGCGCTTGATGTATTGGCCGCTGGCAATATAGGGTTTCGACGTAAAGCGCCCGTTATTGGCAAACAGCGCCATGCCCGCGACGTTGGGAAATTCAACCCATTCGATCGCATCGATATAAACGGCGAGGTACCAGTCTTCCAATTCCTGCGGCGTGGTTTCGGCAAGCAGGCCGAATATACCCGTCACCATCAAACGCTGAATGTGATGCGCATAGCCGTGCGTCAACGTCTGCGCGATGGTTTGCCGCATGCAATTCATGTGCGTATCGCCTGTCCAATACCAGGCGGGTAATTTTCGGTTGTGGCAAAAATGGTTGGCCTCTCGCATCCCTGGCATATCGAGCCAATAGAGGCCGTACATGAATTCGCGCCAGCCGATCACCTGGCGCACAAAGCCTTCCACTGCTTCTATCGGTGCCTGGCCTTCAT
>JANYFH010000381.1 GCA_025362705.1 Betaproteobacteria bacterium | reverse complement strand
GGGCTGTGGTTCGATGCTGCGTACTTGCAATCCTGATCTTTTGGTGTGCAGCCGATGAAGAAAAAAACACCAGGCACTTGTTGCTGGAAGTAGGCAAAATCTTCGGCACCGCAGGTCTTGGGACACACGCCCACCGTGGCTTCGGTGGCAAT
Source organism: Betaproteobacteria bacterium (assembly GCA_025362705.1). Lineage (GTDB taxonomy): Bacteria > Pseudomonadota > Gammaproteobacteria > Burkholderiales > Usitatibacteraceae > UKL13-2. The sequence continues at coordinate 3,536 of JANYFH010000381.1, read as the reverse complement.
GCGTTTCAGTACCGGCACAGCCCAATTCGTCAGTTGCTCGTCATTCACTGTGACCGGGTAACCTTTGGCGATATGCACATGCGCTTTGGCGCCGCCCGATTCAGCGATCATGGTGGTAATTTTTTCAACGAACTGGTGAATTTCCACGCGATGTTTCTCGTCGAAACTGCGAATGGTACCTTCCATTTTCGCTTCATCGGGAATGATGTTGGAGCGATTGCCCGACTGGAATGACCCGACCGTGACCACCGACGGCTCTTCAGTCAGGTTCATCTTGCGGGATACGATCGTTTGCAAGCCCAGCACCACCTGTGCGCCGACCACGATCGGATCCACGCCACTCCAGGGCTGCGCGCCGTGCGTCTGGTTACCACGAATGAAAATGCGAAATTGATCCGCACTTGCCATCAACGGACCGACGCGGTAACCGATGGTGTTGACATGCATCTTGGAGGTGATGTGCAAGCCGAAAATCGCATCGACTTTCGGGTTCTGCATGCAGCCTTCTGCGATCATCAGTTTTGCGCCGCCCTCTTCGCCGATGGGCGGCATTTCTTCGGCGGGCTGAAAGATGAATTTCACGGTGCCGTGAATTTCGTCACGCATCGTCGACAACATTTCAGCCACGCCCATCAAAATGGCAACGTGCGTATCGTGTCCGCAAGCATGCATGACACCCGCCTCGGCACCATTCCACATGGCCTTCACTTGACTCTTGAACGGTACATCGGTTTCTTCGATCACAGGCAAGCCATCCATGTCTGCGCGCAGTGCCACGCAGGGACCCGGCTTGCTACCTTTCAACAGGCCAACCACGCCAGTGTGTGCGACCTTTTCTTTAACTTCGTCAAATCCTAGTTTTCGCAAATGATCCGCGACCAGTTTTCCAGTGCGAAATTCGCGGTTTCCCAATTCCGGGTTGGCATGCAGGTCGCGCCGCCAAGCGATGACCTGATCGTTCAGTCGGTCAGCGTGTTGAGAAATGGCGGCGTCGCGAACGAGAAAGGCGTCTGGGGCATTCATGTATTCACCCTGCTGAAATGGTGACTGATTATCGCACTGCACGGGGTGGGTCGCAAAGGCTGCGGGTGCCGTATCGCTATAATGGCAATGAGAAAGGCCTCTATGGAGCCCCTATGGATCACTTGAACCCGAAACAGACCGCAGAGTTTCTGAAAAAAGAACCCACCGCGGTGTTCGTCGATTGTCGCAGTGAAATGGAATTCCTTTTCGTAGGTCATCCGGTCGGCGCGCTGATGATTCCCTGGAACGACGGCCCTGATTGGGATATCAACCCGCATTTTGTAGGGCAGGTCAAGAAGGCGGTCGGTCATTCCACCAATAGACCCGTGGTGCTGATTTGCCGCTCGGGTAATCGAAGTGTTGACGCCGGCCTCGCACTTGAAGCGGCGGGCTTCACTAAGGTGACCAATGTCCTCGAGGGCTTTGAAGGCGATCTCGACGAAAATCACCAACGAGGAAGGCTTGGCGGTTGGCGGCAAGCCGGGCTGCCCTGGGAGCAGGTCTAGTGTGGTGACACAGCAGAAATTGCACGGTGAGATTTTGATGAAGACCTTCTACCTCGTTGCCGCAATCATTGGCGCCATCGTGCCCTACGCGACCTACTTCGGTTATCTGGTACAGGTTCCTGGTTCCTCCAGTGCTCTCTCGCTCGCATGGGGAAATCCGATTGCCGCAGCAACGCTTGCCGATTTCAGCATCTCCTGTTTAGTATTTTGGCCTTTTGTGTTTATCGAATCGAGACGACTCGCCATCCGTTATTGGTGGTTTTTTGTCGCGGCAAATATCGTGATCGGCCTGTCGTTTGCGCTACCGGCGTTTCTGTATATGCGTGAGCGTCGCGTCATTAGTGGCGTCGCATAGCTTGCACACCAAACGCAGCAGTTATCCACCGCCGTCACTCGCCTGGACCATGTGGGGTTTGGGCGCGGCGCTTTATTTCATTGGTTTTTATCAGCGCGTTGCCCCCGCAGTCATCACAGCCGAACTATCACAAGCCTTCGGGCTGACGGCTGCTGCACTCGGCAATCTCTCGGCGTTTTATTTTTACAGCTATGTTGCGATGCAAATTCCCACCGGCATGCTGGCGGACCGCTTTGGTCCGCGCGTGTTGCTGACTGTTGGCAGTGCCATCGCGGGCGTTGGCACGGCGGTATTCGCCGCAGCACCAGACACGTGGACTGCAAATTTGGGTCGGCTATTGATCGGCGGCTCGGTCGGTGTCGCGTTTGTGTCGATGCTGAAGCTGGCCAGCCACTGGATGCCGGCGCGGCAATTTGCGCTGGCGTCTGGCGTCGCACTCACGGTCGGCGTGTTTGGTGGCGTATTTGCCGGTGCGCCGCTGCGAATCATGGTGGATGAGTTTGGCTGGCGCAGCATGATGTGGGCAAGTGCCGGCGCTACGGTTCTGCTCGGCATATTCACCTGGTTCATGGTGCGGGATGACCCGGCCGCGCGCGGTTACACCAGCTACGCCGGGCACGCGGATGTTGATAAACGCGATCAAACCGGCAGTGGCGTTTTCGCGGGCCTCAAAGAAGCATTTCATAACCGCAATATTATTTTGCTCTTTTTCATCTCAGGCGCACCGAGTTCAATCATTCTCACTTTTGCGGGATTGTGGGGCGTGCCGTTCCTGACCACGCACTACGGGCTCTCAGCGGCGAATGCGGCAGGGCTTTGTTCAACGATGATGGTTGCATGGGCGCTCGGCAGCTTGAGTTACAGCGCCGTTTCCAACCGCATCGGTCGTCGCAAAATTCTCTACATCGGCGGCATGATCGTCACACTGGCGTTATGGGCCACACTGATTTACACGCCGAAACTGCCATACACGCTGCTGGTGGCGCTCATGCTGGGCATCGGCTTTTTTGGCGCGTGCTTCATCCTGAGTTTTGCATTCGCCAAGGAGTCGGCGCCGGCGCGATTGGCGGGCACGGTGTCTGGTATCGCGAACATGGGGGTCATTCAGGGGCCCATGTATATGCAGCCACTGGTGGGTGTCATCCTCGACCATATGTGGCACGGCACCACCGTCGATGGCAAGCGGGTATTTGATCTGGCGTCTTATCAGCAGGGGTTTTCGATGATGCTCATTTGGGGCGTTGTGGCGGTGGCGCTGTTGTTGATGACGCGCGAGACCTGGTGCCGACAGCCTGCGGATTAATGCGGTTGCACTGGTGTGTGTGACAAACGCGACATGCGCAAATACACAACCCAGCACAGCAATCCGCTCGCCAGTATCGCGGCCATTGCCAGTGCCAGCCATATTGGAGAATGCGAAACCGCAGGAGAGATGATGCCAGCCACGATGGTGTTGATAATGCCTGAAACAAAAACATGAACGCAAACGCCGCCAGATAGACCGACAGCGTTTGCTGCATTTCCAATGTTGTCGCGCGCAGATCCTGCGACATACCGCCGAACGCGGGGATATAGGTATCCACTGCGAACGGGCCAATGGTGGCGAGGGCTGCGAGCAATGGCGCCAGTAGCCAGCGTGACATGCGGTGATG
>JANYFH010000356.1 GCA_025362705.1 Betaproteobacteria bacterium | reverse complement strand
GATCAGGCCGCTGGGGTTTGACGAAAAATTTTTGCAGATATGGCGCTTTTATCTTTGTTATTGCGAGGCCGGTTTTCGTACCGGTAGAACGGACGTAATGCAGATCGAATTGACGCGGGAAAATCAGTGATTATGAATATGATGCGGGCACACTTGAATCGAGCCTTCAGTGCCATGCTACTGCTGTGCGCGTTGTCGGCATCGGCCGAAGGTCTGCCGGAAATAATCGCACGCGACGTGACGGGGCTTTCGCTACGCGGCGAAGCGGTAATGCGTTTCTTTGGTCTGAAGGTTTACGACGTGCGTTTATGGACGCAGATGAAAGCCTTTTCACACGCCGATCCATTTGCAATCGAGCTCGTGTATGACATGACGCTCAATGGCAAAGACATTGCCGAGCGCAGCGTCAAGGAGATGCGTGCGCAAGGCATCAGTGACGAAACAAAACTGCGTCGCTGGGGTGACGAGATGACGAAGATTTTTCCGGACATCAAAAAAGGCGATGCGCTGATCGGTGTATCGCTACCAGGCAAAGAGGCGCGGTTTTATAATCGTGAAAAGCTGATTGCCACGGTTGCCGACCCCGAATTTGCCAAGGCGTTTTTTGACATATGGGTGTCGGAGAAATCGAGTGAGCCGAAACTGCGTCTCAAGTTGCTGGGCGCGCCGTAGTTCTGTCCGTTCCGGAAAGCCCGCCTGACCATTGCTGCCGAACCGGCCACTTTGAGGATTTCCTTCTGGCGTTTGCTCGCGTATAGCCTGACGAGTATTCCGCTGGCGATGGCAGCGTTGCCGATTTACGTGCACGTGCCGAAATTTTATTCTGACGTAGTGGGCCTGAACCTCGTCAGCATCGGCGGCTTGTTGCTCGCCGCGCGCGCCTTCGACGCTGTCCAGGATCCGCTGCTGGGCTACTGGAGCGATTTGCGACGTGACAAATACCTGGGCCGCTTTTTGTGGGTGTTGATCGGCACCCCGTTTCTGGCGCTCGGCATGTTCGGTTTGTTCCATCCGCCGCAGTGGGAGCAAAGCGTGATGGCGTGGTGGCTGCTGGCGATGCTGTTTCTGGTCTACACCGCATTCAGCATGCTGCAGATCAGCTATCAGGCATATGGCGCCGAGATTTCTGATCATCCGGTTGAGCGAACGCGTGTTACTTCCATGCGCGAAGGTCTTGGTCTCGTCGGCGTATTTTTGGCTGCCGCCTTGCCGGAAATTTTATCGAAGCAACATGGACAGCGACAGGGCTTCGCCGAATTTTCCACGATATTCGTGCCGCTGCTGTTTCTGATGGTGTTGTTCACCATCGTATTTTCGCCGCGTGCCGTCGCACGCACCGAAGCTGTCACCAAAGATGCGCTACGGGCGATGTGGAAGCCGCTCAACAATCCATTGTTCAGGCAACTGCTCATCATTTTTGTCTTCAACGGAATCGCCGCATCGATTCCGGCGACACTCGTGCTGTTCTTTATCGACGACGTAATCCGTGCGCCCGAACTCTCGGCACATTTTCTGATTGCCTACTTCGCTGCCGGTGCGTTCGGTATGCCGCTGTGGGCCATCCTCTCGGCGCGCATCGGCAAGGGCCGTGCGTGGTGTGTGGGCATGGTGGTTTCCATCGTTGCATTCGTGTGGACGTTCACGCTCAAATCCGGTGATACGACACCGTTCATGATTATCTGTATTCTTTCCGGCTTGGGTCTGGGCGCGGATTTGGCGCTGCCACCATCGATACTTGCCGATGTGATTGATGACGATGACAGGCGCGGGCTTGGACGCAATGAAGGTGCATATTTCGGTTTGTGGAATCTCGTCACCAAAATGAATCTTGCGCTGGCAGCGGGCATTGCACTGCCGTCGCTGGCGATGCTGGGCTATCGGCCGGGCATCACACAGTCTGCCGATGCGCTCATGTATTTGGCAGGTGTGTATGCCTTGCTGCCCTGTGTGTTGAAAGCGTTTGCGGCGTTCGCGTTGATAAAGTCGCCATTTTTCAGTCGCGGTGAATTGCCACGATTCATGTCGAAGGGAGTGTAAACATGCTGCGCTGGCTACTCACTGTTGCGGCGACGCTGTTGATGACAGGTTGCGCCAGCGTGATTCCGCAGGACTATGCAAAGGAAACACCGAAGCTCGATCTCGCGACCTATTTCAATGGCAAGGTCGACGGCTGGGGAATGGTTCAGGATCGTTCCGGCAAAGTGCTGCGGCGCATGTACGTTGAGCTCGATTGCAAGTGGAATGGAAACGAGGGCGTGCTCGATGAATCGTTCCAGTGGTCCGATGGCAAAACCGAAAAGCGTGTGTGGAAAATCCGCAAGGACGGTGACCGATATATTGGCACTGCGGGCGATGTGGTCGGTACCGCTACAGGCGAAGCGGCGGGCAACGCGTTGCGCTGGAGCTATGTCCTGGCGCTGCCCGTTGGCGACTCAACCTACAATATGGATATGGACGACTGGATGTGGATGGTTGATGAAAAGACAATGGCCAACCGGACAACGATGTCGAAGTTCGGGTTCAGAGCCGCGGAAATCAGTATCTTTTTCAGGAAGCGTTGATGCTGGGGAAATATAGGTAAACACTAGCACTGGAGCGCGTTGCTAGGCATTTATGGCCTGATAGCCCCACCGGTGCTAGTGTCCGCTCATTGCAAACAGGGGGCAATCAGCCATGGCACTAAATAACAAAATCACCAGCTGGGCAA
>JANYFH010000354.1 GCA_025362705.1 Betaproteobacteria bacterium | reverse complement strand
TTCACTTCCCCAAATCCACTTTTGCACGCCAACCCGTTGCAGAAGATAATGCGTGTTGCGCTATCGACAAGGTACAACTCCCACTTTGTTTCGCGTCCTCGGTGCGAGCACAACTTGCACTGTGACTACTTTCAGGAGATTTCATGATCAAGATACGACTCATCGCTGCCAGTTTGCTGTGCGGCTTTCTCGCCTGCACAGGCGCGGCTGTTGCCGCAACAGGCGCCGCAAAGAACACCTCGAAAACGCCGAAGCAATACACCATCGAACAATTCATGGCGACAGTTTCGCTGGGCGGCGCTTCGTTCAGCGCGGACGAAAAACGCATACTTTTTCACAGCAACGAATCCGGTATCTTCAACGCCTACACGCTCTCGGTAAATGGCGGCAAGCCCGAGGCGCTCACCAAATCCGCCACTGATACGACCTTTGCTGTCAGCTTTTTCCCGAACGATGATCGCATTCTTTACACCCGCGACAAGGGCGGCGATGAGAACAATCATCTTTATGTACGCGAGCTCGACGGCAGCGAGAAAGACCTGACACCGGGCGACAAGCTGAAGGCGAGTTTCGCCGGATGGCGCCCGGATGGCGGCATATTTTTTGTCTCAAGCAACGAACGCGACCCGAAAGTGTTCGACATCTATCGATACGATACCAAGACCTATGCACGCACCCTGTTCTACAAAAACGAAAATGCCTATTCGATTGGTGCAATCAGCCGGGACGAAAAATGGATCGCGTTGAACAAAACCAACACGACGCTGGACGGCGATATTTATTTATACGATGTCGCCAAGGGTGAAACCAAACACCTTACGCCACACACCGGTGCCATCAATTTCAGCGCAGCGACCTTCGATCCGTCGTCGCAAAGGCTGTTTTTGCTCACCACCGAGGGCGGCGAATTTACGCGCCTGCGCACCTACGATCTGACTTCCGCCGCGATGAAGGATCACGAGAAAGCGGACTGGGATGTAGTCACGACCTATTTTTCGCGCGATGGAAAATATCGCGTCACGGCGGTGAATCAGGATGGCAGCATTGCGATTCGCGTGGTGGAAGGCGCCAGCGAAAAACCGGTGAAACTGCCAACGCTGCCGGGTGGTGAAATTCGCGGCGTGACGTTTTCAAAAAGCGGCGCTCGCATGGCGTTTTATCTCAATGGCGACCGCTCACCCAGCAATCTTTACGTATACGACTTCAAGAGCAAACAAGCCAAGGCTCTCACGCAAAGTCTGAGCAAGGAAATTGACGCCAAAGACCTGGTGGAAGCAGAAGTCGTGCGCTTCAAGTCGTTCGACGGCATGGTGATTCCCAGCATTTACTACAAGCCGCTCGGTGCCAGCGCAACCAACAAAGTACCGGCGCTGGTATATGTGCACGGTGGCCCCGGCGGCCAGACTTCGCGCGGCTACAACGCGCAGATTCAGTATCTGGTCAATCATGGTTACGCGGTGCTGGGAATCAACAATCGCGGCAGTTCCGGTTATGGCAAAACTTTTTATGCGGCCGACGACAGGAAGCACGGCCGCGAACCGCTGTGGGATTGCGTAGAAGCAAAGACCTATCTGGCGAGCCTGGGTTACATCGATTCTGAGCGTATCGGCATCATCGGCGGCAGCTACGGCGGCTATATGACGCTCGCGGCGCTGGCGTTTCGTCCCGAGGCGTTCAAGGTCGGCGTGGATATTTTCGGTGTCAGCAATTGGCTGCGTACACTGGAAAGCATTCCGCCGTACTGGGAGTCTTTCCGTAAATCGTTGTACGAGGAAATCGGCGACCCGGTAAAAGACAAGGACATGCTGATTGCCGCCTCACCCCTGTTTCACGCGAAGGAAATCAAGAAGCCACTGATCGTTATCCAGGGCGCCAACGATCCGCGTGTGATCAAACCGGAAAGCGACGAAATTGTTGAGGCGGTCAAAAAGAATGGTGTCCCGGTTGAATATGTGGTGTTCCCCGACGAAGGCCACGGTTTCTCTAAAAAGAAAAACAGCATCGAAGCGAATCGCAAGATTCTGGAATTTCTGGACAAGTATTTGAAAAAGGGTTGAGTCGCTATCATTGACATGCAAAACAAAACGGCGGACCGAAGTCCGCCGTTTTGTTTTGTCGCACAGATATTGCGCTGTGCGCGTACTGCAATTACCTCACCGTTTTGTCCGACCTCGCAAGGTGCGCGATTATGATTGGCTGATGTTGCGCGAAGCGGTAACGACGATAGTTTCGAGCGTCACATCGGGAGCGCGTGGGGCAGTGACGACGATGGTGTCCATTTTCTGGACAACTACAGGTGTTGCGTGGTTAGCGACAGCTGGATTGCTGACAAACAGGCCGCTTGCGATGGCGAACAGGCTGACGGCGAGAATGGTGGCAATGCCAACGTTGTCTTTGTTACTGTTGTTGAATGCTGTTTTCATGTGTAGCTCCTTGGGGTCGGTGGTCGGTGGTGGGTGGTGGGTCTTGCGTTGTTGATGTCCGAACTTTACGGCGCTATGCATGAGGTCTCAAACGGTTTGCGACAAGACGCGAAAAAAGGTGTCTGAAACGTCAATTTCCGGGTTTTTTGACCCATGTTTGCGTCCAGATGCGCGCCGACGCCCGCCAAAATCCGCGTTTTCTGTCGCCCGGAAGTGCCATTTGCGGCGGGATGGGCGGGATTCCGGTACCAAGTCATCCGCACGCCCGTTTCGCGCGTTGTGTACGTACAAGCAGGCTCGGGCCAATGAGGCATACAATCGTCAAGCCCACCCGGGTTTCCTACAAAAGGAGTGAACCATGAAAAAGTTTGCGATTGCTATCCTGTTGTCAGCCGGAGCCTTCATCAGCATCGAAGCCCAGGCGGCGGATCGCGCCGTGATTGGTGCGGTCGATGGTGCGCTGGTCGGCAGTTACTTTGGCGGCGCGCATGGCGCGGTCGCCGGTGCGATCCTCGGTGCCGTTGTCGGTAGTTCCTCAGAAAACTACTACGATCGTCGCGGTCAGGTGCGCTATGAACGCGATTACGGGCGCTACGAACCTGCACCGGTTTACTATGCGCCGCAAGCGTCCTACCAGCCTTACTATGAGCCGCGTTACGAGGCTACGTACGCACCACAGCGGGTCGTTTATGTCGATGCGCCGGTGTACGAAAGCTATCCGGTAGTTTATGCAGGATATCGTGCACCGATCTATGTTGGACGTTACGCGTCGCCACGTCACGGGTACTACGCGCCGCCGCGGCATGATCACTATGATCATCGTGGCAGATACTAGTGTCGTGACATAGCAAAACCAGTTCGAAATAGAGAAACACAAGCACTGGCGCGCTTTCTGGGCAGAAATGCTTCCAGATACCGCGCCGGTGCTCAATTTACAACTTCGCATCCTCGTATTGAGGTAGTCACGCATGCGCCATGCACCACCTGTGTTACGCGTGCTGGATAGCCTGCTCAATATCATCACCCGCGCGGGTCTCGTGCTGGTCGTACCGCTTTCCTTACTGCTCTTCCTGCAATGGCCGCTGCGCGACGCGCTCGGTCGCTATTCGCGAGAAGCAAACGATTTTGCGCAAATCCTGTTCGCATTCTATGTGACGCTTGCCATCACCTATGCGACCCGACACCGCTCGCACCTCGCGGCCGATAGCGTGGCGCGCCGGTTTGCGCCTGCGACACGCGCACGACTTCAACGCATCGCATCGGCGTTGGTATTGATCCCGTGGTCATCCTATTTGCTCTATGCGTCCGCGTCGTCCATCACGCAATCAATAATGATGTTTGAGAGTTTCCCGGAAACGTTCAATCCCGGCTATTGGCTGATCAAACTCGCCTTCGGTGTCCTCGCGGCATTGGTGCTGTTGCAGGCGATCCTCGATGCACTGACCGATTCCACACATCAATGATGGAGAGCGCCGGTCTGTTCATGTTGTTGGCGGTAGCTGCCGTGATGATCAGTACTGGTTTGCCCTCGTGGATTGTGCTGATCGGTGTCGCGATGCTGTTCGCGAGTGCAGGCGCTGCGTTTGACGTGTTTCCCGCCGCACTATTGACCGCGCTGCCCTCGCGGGTGATCGGCCTGCTGGAGCATGATCTATTGCAGGCGCTGCCGCTGTACGTGTTCATGGGTGCGCTGTTGCATCGTCTGCCATTGGCCGATACCGTGTTTCGTGTCTTCTCGCGCGGCATGCGCCGCACGCCTGCAGGCCGACCGCTGGCGGGGCTGGCGCTCAGTGTGTTGCTGGCGCCGATGAATGGCTCTGCTGGTGCGAGTGCGGCGATGCTCTCGCGTATCGTCCAACCCAGGCTCGTTGCGGGCGGCACCAGTGTGGCGCAAAGTGCTGCGCTCACGTGTATTTCCAGCACGCTTGGTGTGGTGATCCCGCCGTCTCTCGTACTCATTCTTCTGGGCGATGCCATGCTGCGCGCGCATACCGAGGCGATCAATTTCACTGGTGTGAGCGCGTCCATGACGACTTCAATGCGCATCATCAACACGCAGGATGTCTTCCACGGTGCAATGATTCCGGCCGCGATGTTGCTGGCCCTGTGCGCGCTTGTGACGTGGTTGGTGCATCGGCGCGCGCCGCATATCAGTGCGCCTGCTTCAACGGTCTCACGCATTGACATCATCGTTGCGCTTTCAACCACTGCATTCATCGCCACGCTGCTCGCCGCCGTCGCACTCGGCCGCCTTTATGCCGTTGAAGCGGCCGCAACCGGTGGCGTCGCGTTAGTAATTTATGGATTGATCAGTCGTGCGTTCTCACGCGAAATCTGGGGCGAAGTATTGCACGACACCATGGCCGTCACTGGCGCGCTGTTCGCGCTGTTGCTGGCCGCAACCGTGTTCACGCTCATCGTGCGCGCGTTCGGTACGGATCGCTGGATTGCTGCCGGACTCAAGGGGCTCGGCGATAACCAGTGGCTGCTCATCAGTATCGTTCTGAGTGCGCTTGCGCTCTGCGCGTTCGTGCTCGACGCATTTGAAATGATTTTTGTGGTTATTCCATTGCTATTGCCACCGCTACTGGTGCAGGTGCCTGACGCCGTATGGGTCGCAGTTCTCACCTTGCTCATTTTGCAAATGAGCTTCACCGTTCCCCCATTTGGATATGCAGTGATGATGGTGCGCAATCTCACCCACCAATCACTGGACACGTCGAAGTTGATTCGTGCATTAGCGCCCTATCTTGCCGCGCAGATCGTCGTTTTGGCTGTCGTGCTCGCATTTCCGCAGATTCTCTGGCGCGAAGATTCGGTCCCATCCGCTTCGCCATTGAACATTTCTGTGCCGGATGCGGATGCAAGCGAGATGCTCAGCCGACAACTAAACCAGAATCAGGAAACGGAAGACAAGAAACCGGCCTCCAACGAAAAATAACTGCGGCACGATCTTGCCTTCCAGGTCCGCTCGGGTCCCGTAATTTCAGTACAACGGGAAGGCAAATTTGTTTCTTGAATGTGGAAAATTTACCGCGTTCAACTTTTCTGTCTGCAGCTATGCGACACTGGAACATTAACCATAGGAGGAACAAACCATGTTGCATTATTTGTGGATGTTGATCGTCGGTATCGTTGCCGGCCTGATTGCCCGCTTTGTTTTGCCAGGTGCCGACCAGATGGGGCTCTTGATGACTGGTGTGCTGGGAATTGCAGGCTCTTTTGTCGGTGGCGCAATCAGCCGCCTGTTCAGCAAGCCTGCCGACGGATCAAGCTTTCATGCCGCCGGGTTTTTCATGTCGATCCTCGGCGCGGTAGTCTTGCTGCTCGCCTGGCGATTTCTGGGTAAATAGGCGACCCGTTTGCGATAGATAAAAAACGGCGGATCATTGTTCGCCGTTTTTTTGCGCCGCCAATCTGCTCGCACAATTTTCAGCGCTAGTGTCGTGACACTAAGGGTTGGCAGCAATGTCGTCGAGGCATTCGCGCCCTTTCGGCGTGATCTCGTAACTACCCGATGCTGCGCTCGCGACGATATGCCCTTTTCTGCCAAGGAAAGTCGCCACCTCAACATCAAGTTTTGTATTGGTATCCGTTGCGAGTGAGCGCAGGCCGACAATGCAATTCTTGATAAACAGCGCCTCCGTGCCTTTTTCGGTTAGCGCGTAGCTGCCATCTTTTTTCGAGCTAAGGTATTTGATGCCGACGAGATGCTTCGCATTTCGGGCAATACAGGCGCTGGGCTTGGTGGATTTCGGTGCCTTGTTTACCTGTTCGAGCGCTTCAAATTCGTCTCTGGTTAATTGATGTGTCATTTTCATTTCCTTAGACGTTTGTTGAATTTTCCTTCGGCCAAAATTACGTTAACTCCAGCATTGACGGGCATTTCATCGCCCTTTCGACCAGAAAGCCGCGCCAGTGCTGGTGTTTTATTTCAATACCCTATGACAGCTCCATCGCTGCGTGGATCAAAACCGCCCGTGAGTGCGCCATCCTTCGCGCGAATCAGCGCCCCCGCATGCCCGACGCTTTCATCGAATTCGCCAAGCGACTCAACTTCATGGCCGCGCGCGTGCAGGCCTTCAAATACCGACGAGTCAAACCGCGATTCCAGCTTCAACGTATCCGACGGATTGCCCCACGTCCGCCCCAGCAACCAGCGCGGTGCTGTGATCGCGTCCTGCGGGCTCATGCCAAAATTGGCGATGCGTGTGAACACCGCGCATTGCGTCTGCGGCTGACCATCGCCACCCATGGTGCCGTAGGGCATCACGCGGCCATCGTTGAATAAGACCAGTGCAGGATTGAGTGTGTGGAAAGGCTTCTTGCCGGGTTTGATGACCAGCAACGCCTTCGGGTCAAGTGAAAAGCTTGCGCCGCGGTTCTGCCAGTTGACACCGGATTCCTTGAGCACGATGCCGGAGCCGAACTCGTGATAAATCGATTGGATGAACGACACCGCACGACCTTCCTTGTCGATGACACCCATCCATATCGTGTCGCCGGGCGTGGCGTTTTTGCCCCAGGGAGCGGCACGGTCGCGCCTGATCTTGGCCGCGAGTGTGGACACGATATCGTCGTCGAGCAATGATTGCGGATGCACTGTCATATGAGCAGGATCGGTCACATATTTGTCGCGGATCGCAAACGCTTGCTTGGTGGTTTCCACGCAGAGGTGCACGTATTCGGCGCCCAGCGGATCGAGGCCTTTCAAGCCGATTTTGTCGAGCATTGCGAGAATCAAAAGCGACACAACGCCCTGTGTCGGCGGAGTCATGTTGTAGAGTGTGCCAAGCGAGTGTCTTACGGTCAGCGGTTCGCGGTATAGCGCCTGATGTTTTACCAGGTCGTCACGTGAAACCGGACTGCCAACATCGACGAGATCTTTGGCGATACTCTGCGAAATATCGCCGCGATAAAAGTCCTGCAACCCAGCCTTGGCAAGATATTCCAGCGTATTTGCGAGGCGCGGCATCGCGAAGCGTGAACCTGCTTCGGGTGCGGTGTTGTTCACCAGAAAAGTTTCAACGAAGCCCGCTTGCGAACTCAGTTCGATGCGCTTGGACTCGGTACTTCGATACTGGCTGTTGGTGACCGTGATGCCTTCGCGTGCACGCCCAATTGCATCCGCCATCAACATCGCCAATGGCATCTTGCCGCGCCAACTCTTTGAAACTTCGAGTGCGGCGTCCCATCCGGAAATAGTGCCTGCAACGGTGTTGGCAGCGAGCGGCCCGCGAATTGGAATCGCGCTAACGCCCTGCTGACGATAAAAATCGAGCGTTGCTGCCGCAGCACTTGCGCCACAGGCATCAATGGCGATAGGCGATTTTCCCGGCTCGTGAATCAGCCAAAAAGCATCGCCGCCAATTGCCGTCATGTGCGGATACACCACCGCGATGGTCGCGGCCGCAGCGACCATCGCTTCGATGGCATTGCCGCCTTCTTTGAGAATATGCACGGCTGCTTCAGCAGCAGCAGCGTGCGGCGCGACGGCTATAGCGTTTTGAAATTGTGATGACATGGAGTTATTTGGCGCATGGATGTTTGCTGCATGCTGGAATTATGCACGACCCATCCCGGTATAATCGCGCTCCTTTCCAGTACTTTCGCGGTATGTTGCTTTATCAGCATATTTCGAATTCGGTGCACTACAGTGCGACGCCATGAATGTTTTTTTTGAAGAAGACGGCGGATTCAAAGTCGGGCACGTGATGTCCGATATCGGCACGTCTTTACAAATTGAATCGATCTCGGGCAAACGCAGCAAGATCAAAGCCAACGCTGTCGTGTTGCGGTTTGAGTCACAACTCGACCAATTCATGCCCGCAGCGCAGGCGCTCGCAGCAGAAATCGACGCGGATTTTCTGTGGGAAGTCTGCGGAAAAGATGAATTCGGCTGCGAGGAACTGGCGCAGGAATATTTTGGCCATAAGGCGTCCGCGCTTGAAGCCGCCGCCGTCGCGCAGAAACTGCATGGCGCGCCGATGTATTTTTACAAGCGTGGCAAGGGCCGCTATCAAGGTGCGCCGGAAGAAAATTTGAAGGCGGCGCTCGCTTCGGTCGAACGAAAAAAACGCGAGACCGAACAGATGGCGGCCTGGATCGCGCAACTGAAGGCCGGTGAGATGCCGGATGAAATGCGCTCGCATCGCGATACCCTGCTTTACAACCCCGATCGCAATACGCTGCTGGTGAAAGCCTGTGAAACAGCGGTGGCGGAAACGCATACGTCGCTACCGTTGCTGTTTTTCCGGGCCGGTGCGTGGGCGAACAAAGCAACGGCCCAACACGATTATCACGTCGGTAAATTCCTGGCCGATTATTTCCCCAGGGGCCGCGAGTACAAAGGGCTCGTCGATACCGCCGAACCGGCCGAACTGCCGATAGCTGCGGTGCGCGCGGTGAGCATTGACGACGCCACGACGACTGAAATTGACGATGCGTTCTCGATAAACCATCTCGATGCGGATCACGTCGAAATCGGCATTCACATCGCCGCCCCGGCGCTCTATTTCGACAACGAAAGTGCGCTCGAAAAACTGGCCAATGATCGCCTCTCGACGGTGTATTTCCCTGGCGACAAAATCACCATGCTACCGGGTGATGCAATCGTGCACGCGACGCTGGCCGAAGGGCGGCTCTGCCCTGTTGTTTCGTATTACGCGACGTTTTCAACAGCGACGTTTCAACTTGAATCCACACGCTCTGCGATTGAACGCGTGCACATTGAGAAGAATTTACGCATCAATGAACTTGAAAGCTATTTCGACGAAACCGCAGTCAGCAACAGCGCCGCGGATGGCGTATTTGGCGCTGAGATGATTTTGTTGCACAAGGTCGCAAAGGCGCTAGGCACCAGACGCGGCAAGAATGAAAACGAGCAGGATCGCGTCGATTACAACTTTGAGATCATCGACGGACGCGTTGCCATCACGACGAGAAAGCGCGGCAACCCGATCGACACCGTCGTCTCGGAGCTGATGATTTTCGTCAACAGCGAATGGGGAAAGTTGCTTGCGGACAATGGTGTGGCCGCGATTTATCGTGCGCAACAAAACATGAAAACCCGCATGACCACCGACGCTCTGCCGCACGAAGGCCTGGGTGTTCCGCAATATGCGTGGTCGAGTTCGCCCCTGCGCCGCTATGTGGATTTGGTAAACCAGCGACAACTCATCGCATTCATCCGTGGCGAAACGCCGCCTTACCCGAAACGCTCGCCCGTGCTTAACGAAATCGCGCGTCGATTCGATATTACTTATGACGCCTACAACGAATTCCAGCGCAATCTGGAACGCTATTGGTGCCTGCGCTATTTTGAACAGGAAGGTATCAGCCAATTCGACGGCGCGTTGATCCGAGATGAGCTGGTGCGTGCGAATAGTTTGCCGCTGGTCGTGAAACTCGCGAAAAACCCGGAGTTGCCGCCTAAAACGGCGGTGCGCGTGCAAGTGGGAGAATTGAATTACTGGGATGTGTCCGGCGAATTTTCGCTCGTGGAACCGCTAGTGTAGTGCTACGCAAATAGCGGTACATATAAAACCGATGGATTTTTTTGCCTGGCAAGGCGCGACGAGGCGACATAGCTCCGACTATGGCTTTGATGCGCAACGCAGCCAGGCGGAAAAAGACGCGGTTTTATGTATCGATATTTGCGTAGCACTACACTAGATAGGCCCCAACCCGCATAAGGCCTTAGAATCAACAAATGTTTTTGCTGACCTTCGCGAATCGCGATGCTCGATAAGCCCCGCGAACTTGCCCGCCATTGGAGCACCCGGATCGACGCCAGGCTCGATGCGGTGGCAGCCCTCCCGCCGCCGCCGGTGTTTTTGTCGGTACAAAAACTGATCGCGCTCTCCGTGGCGACGCAGGTTGCAGTGTGCGCATCGGTCGTTATTCATCTTTTCCTGTTGCTCGCCATCGGCGGGAAATTTTTCGATCCGAAAAATTTCATGCCCCCACACAATGCAATGGATGTGGTTCTGGTCAACGCCAAATCGGCGAAAAAACCAACCAAAGCGGATGCACTCGCACAAGCCAACCTCGATGGCGGTGGCAATACCGATGAAAATCGGCGAGCCAAAACGCCGCTGCCCGCCATCGAACAGTCAGCCGCAAAAAACGAGCAGATTGCGCAGCAACGCGTCAAACAGCTCGAGCAGGAAGTGAAAACGCTGATGACGCAGGCAAATTCCAGCGCGAAAGTCATGCAGGGTGAGATGAATCAACAACCGTCCGGTGCGCCCAGGCAATTAAACCCGGCCGAGCTGCTGCAGCAATCAATAGAAATCCAGCGACTGGAAGCGGAATTGGCGAGGGAGCACGAGGCTTATCAACAACGTCCCAAGCGTGCTTTTGTCGGCGGGCGCACGATGGAGTATCGATTTGCGCGATTCGTGGAAAACTGGCGTCTGAAAATAGAGCGCGTCGGCAATCTCAATTATCCCGAAGAGGCAAAGAGAAAAGGCTTGAAGGGTCAACTACAGTTGACTGTCGCAATCAAATCCAATGGGGAAGTGGAGGAGATCAAAGTCAACCGTTCGTCTGGCAGCAAGGTTCTCGATGCTGCTGCGAAACGCATTGTGATGCTATCGGCTCCATTTGACCGGTTTCCGGATAGCTTCAAGAATGACACCGATGTGTTGCACATTACCCGCACCTGGATTTTTGGCGAGGACGACACGCTCACGTCGAAATGAGTGTTGGCTATTGGTGCGCCTTTCGGGGCGCTATCGGCCTGAAAGGCGCGCCGAATGGCGTTCTACGCTCGCATGATCACGAAGTAGATGAAGCGAGCTACTTGATGACTTTAATTGCGCGCCCCAGCGCAATCAAGCCTGCAAAGAACGCCACGCTCAAAACCATCCCCGCCAACACTGTCACCACGGCCAGAGGGATACCAGTTAAATCGAGCGCCGTGGCGCCCCACCACGCCAGCAGCGTCGCCGGAGCAGCAGCAGTGACAATCGCAATAACCGATAGCAGATAGGACTTCACGCCTGCGATTGTAACCGCATAGCCTCGATCATTCGCGCTACCGGCGCTGGCGGTGGTCACTGGTCGCTCGGTCATAATCAAATTTTCCCTTTTTGTCGTTTACAAATTTGGCGCCAGCCAACGCTCGGTCATCGCAATATCCCAACCCTTGCGCGCGGCATAATCGGCCAGTTGGTCGCGGTCAATTTTCCCGACGGCAAAATACTGGGCTTGCGGATGCGAAAAATAAAATCCGGAAACCGCCGCTGTAGGCCACATCGCGAATGAGTCGGTCAGTGTGATGCCAGCAACTTCCGACGCGTTCAGCAACTCGAACAGCGTCCCTTTCTCGCTGTGTTCGGGACACGCCGGGTAACCAGGTGCGGGGCGAATGCCTGCATAATTTTCGGCGATCATATCGTCGTGACCGAGCGCTTCTTCTTTGGCATAGCCCCAATACTCACGGCGCACTTTCCAGTGCAGATATTCAGCAAAGGCTTCGGCCAGTCGATCGGCCAGCGCCTTGATCATGATGGCGTTGTAGTCATCGTTGGCAGCAGCGTACGCCTGCGCTCGCTCTTCGCAGCCGAAACCTGCAGTCACTGCGAATGCGCCGATGAAATCATTGGGCCCGGATTGTTTCGGGGCTACAAAATCGGCCAGACACTGATTTGGATTGCCGGCCGGTTTTTCATTTTGCTGCCGCAAATGGTGGAAGGTCTTCGCTACAACGCTGCGCGTCTCGTCGGTGTAGGTCTCGACTGAATCGCCAACGCGATTGGCCGGCCAGAAGCCGACCACACCATTGGCCGTAAGCCACTTTTCTTTGACGATTTGTTTCAGCATTATTTGCGCGTTATTGAACACCTCGCGTGCCGCTTCGCCAACAGTGGCGTCGTCAAGAATTTGTGGATATTTCCCCCATAAATCCCATGTTTGAAAAAATGGCCCCCAGTCGATAAACGGCACCAGTTCTTCAAGCGGAAAATTCGACAAAGTTTTGGTACCAATGAATGACGGCACCGGCGGCTGATAATTTGCCCAGTCAATTTTCGCTGCATTGTTTCTTGCTGCGGCAAGTGAGACCAGCTTCACGCCCTTCTTGTTCGCGTGCTGCTCGCGAACTTTTACATAGTCTTCGCGCACGCCGGAAACATAATTGTCTTTAAGTTCGTCGGACAACAAGTTGCTGCACACACCAACCGCGCGGGACGCATCCGGCACCCACACCGTTGGCCCGTGATAGAACGGTTCAATCTTCACGGCCGTATGGGTGCGCGAAGTCGTCGCGCCACCGATCAGGAGCGGGATCCTGAAACCAAGCCGCTCCATTTCTTTCGCGACGTGGCTCATTTCTTCCAGCGATGGCGTGATCAATCCCGAGAGACCAATGATGTCCGCTTTCTCCTTGATGGCGGCATCGAGAATTCTTTCACACGACACCATCACGCCCAGATCGATCACTTCGTAGTTATTGCATTGCATTACCACGCCGACGATATTTTTACCGATGTCGTGCACATCGCCTTTGACCGTCGCCATAACGACCTTGCCCTTGGCTTTTGAATTTTCAGAACCCATCAAGCGCTTTTCTTCTTCGATGAACGGGATCAAATGCGCCACCGCCTGCTTCATCACGCGTGCCGATTTCACCACCTGCGGCAGGAACATCTTGCCCGCACCAAATAAATCGCCAACCACACCCATACCATCCATCAACGGACCTTCGATCACGTTGATGGGGCGGCCACCGGATGCCTTTATCTGTAAACGCGACTCCTCGGTATCGACGACGATGTATTCGGTGATACCGCGCACCAGCGCGTGCGTGAGCCGCGCGCCAACGGGATCAAGGCGCCAGGCCAGATCCTCAATTTGCTCTTTCTTCTGGCCTTTGAACCGATCGGCGAATTCCACCAGGCGCTCGGTCGCATCATTGCGGCGATTGAAGAGCACATCCTCTACGCATTCCAGCAACTCTTTCGGGATGTCATCATAGACACCGAGTTGACCAGCGTTGACGATGCCCATCGTCATGCCAGCTTTGCCGGCGTGGTAGAGAAACGCTGTGTGAATCGCTTCGCGCACCGGGTCGTTGCCACGAAACGAGAACGAGACGTTCGATACGCCGCCGCTCACTTTGGCATAAGGCAAATTTTTGCGTATCCATTCGGTCGCGCGAATGAAATCCATGCCGTAATTCGCATGCTCTTCGATACCCGTTGCCACCGCAAAAATGTTCGGGTCAAAGATGATGTCTTCGGCTGGAAAGCCGACTTCTTCGGTGAGGATTTTGTATGAACGCGCGCAAATTTCGATTTTGCGTTCATAGCTATCAGCCTGGCCCTTTTCGTCGAACGCCATCACGATTGCAGCAGCACCGTAGCGGCGGCAAAGCCTGGCGTGTTTGATGAATTCCGGGATGCCTTCCTTCATCGAAATGGAATTGACGATTGCCTTGCCCTGCACGCATTTCAGGCCTGCTTCGATCACGCTCCACTTAGAGCTATCGATCATGATCGGCACACGCGAAATATCGGGCTCGCTGGCGATAAGGTTCATGAACCTCGTCATGGCCGCCTGCGAATCGAGCATCGCTTCGTCCATGTTGATGTCAATCACCTGCGCGCCACTTTCAACCTGCTGGCGCGCGACCGTGAGTGCTGCATCATAGTCGCCATTCAGAATCAGCTTTGCAAACGCGCGTGAGCCAGTGACGTTGGTGCGTTCGCCCACATTGACGAACAGGGAATCGTCACCGATGTTGACCGGCTCAAGCCCCGACAAGCGCAGTCGTTTCTCAATTTCTGGTGCGATGCGCGGCGCGAACGGTGCCACGATTTCCACAATCGCTTTGATGTGTTCCGGCGTAGTGCCGCAACAGCCACCGGTAATATTGAGCCAGCCGCTGCTCGCCCAATCGCGAATGAAGGCAGCAGTCTCCGATGGCAGTTCATCGTATTCAGCCATCGCGTTCGGCAGGCCTGCATTTGGGTGTGCTGAAACGCGACAATCGGCAATGCGTGCCAGTTCTTCAATGTGCGGCCGCAGCTCCTTCGCGCCGAGCGCGCAGTTGAAGCCGATTGAAATCGGATTGGCGTGTCGCACAGAGTTGTAGAACGCTTCGACCACCTGTCCTGATAGCGTGCGACCGGAGGCGTCGGTAATCGTGCCAGAAATCATGATTGGCAAGCGGTGCTCGCCAGTGAGACCGCGTGCCTCGAATTCTTCCTCGATTGCAAATATTGCAGCCTTGCTGTTGAGCGTGTCGAATATTGTTTCAACCAGCAATATGTCGGCACCGCCATCGATGAGTCCGCGCGTCGCATCGCCGTAGGCGTCCTTCACTTCGTCAAAATTGACCGCACGAAAACCGGGATCATTCACGTCCGGTGAAAGCGAAAGCGTGCGGTTCATCGGCCCCAGCACCCCTGCGACGAAGCGCGGGCGCGATGGTGTCGCCAGCGATTGTGCATCCGCGACTTCACGCGCGAGCCTGGCTCCCTCGCAATTCAACTCGTAAGCCAGTGACTCCATATGATAGTCAGCCATGGATATCGCGGTTGAGTTGAAGGTATTGGTTTCGAGAATATCTGCACCAGCCACCAGATACTGGCCGTGAATTTCACGGATAACCTCGGGACGGGTTAATGTCAGCAGATCATTGTTGCCACGCAGGTCACTTTTCCACGCAGCAAAACGCTCACCGCGATATTCACGCTCGGTGAGACGGTGACGCTGGATCATGGTGCCCATCGCGCCGTCGAGCACGAGGATGCGATGCGCGAGTGCATCCAGCAGTGCGCGAGTGCGGGCGGGGCGGGTGGAAATAGAATGGTCCATGATATTTATTGTTCGATAAATGCAAAAAAACCTGCCCGCCAATAGCTGTTGGCAAACAGGTTTTTCAACTTGCAAAAAAATCACTGTTTCGCTTTAGCCGTATTTCGGATTCTTCAGAACCCCGCGCCCGCAAAGTGAAGCAAATCGGCGCAAATTGTATTTTACGCTGGTTCAGGTATTTTTGGCATTCGCGCTGAGCCAATCGAGCGCCAGCGCCGCCAGCGACTTCACACCGACTTTCAGACCGCTCTCGTCAACATAAAAACGTGGGCTGTGGTTCGATGCTGCGTACTTGCAATCCTGATCTTTTGGTGTGCAGCCGATGAAGAAAAAAACACCAGGCACTTGTTGCTGGAAGTAGGCAAAATCTTCGGCACCGCAGGTCTTGGGACACACGCCCACCGTGGCT
>JANYFH010000351.1 GCA_025362705.1 Betaproteobacteria bacterium | reverse complement strand
GCTCACTATGAAAACGGCGCAGCGGATGGATGAAGTCGGACCAAAGGATGCACGCGACCTGATCGTGGCGACAAAAATTACCGTGCCGTTGATGGCGCAGACCGTCATTGACCGCTGCATGCAAATTCATGGTGCCGGTGGCCTGACCGGCGACTACTTCATGGCGGAAGCATTCAATTACGCGCGTTGGTGTCGCCAGGCGGACGGCCCAGACCAAGTCCACATGATGGCCTTGGGCAAACAGATCATTCGACGCTACACAGAATCAGAGAAGTCCTGAGCCCTGAGCCGTATACACCCCATTGTGCGGGGTCGAACAAGACTGTCGTTTTCAAAATTTCGGGATTCTGATTCGACTGATCATCAGCGAGCCCGAAACGGCGAACAACAATACGAGCGGATGAAACTTGAAACCGCCCAGCGTCATCTCACCGAACCAGAGGCTTTCGCGCACTGCGCCAAGATACGCAGCAAATGTCAGCAGGCAAACCAGAACGACAGACGTGGGGATAGGCGTCCCTTCGAAATACTTTACCTTGTCGCCCCCTTCAGATAGCTCTTCGGCCGTAACGTTATAGCGCGCCAGACGCGATACCCCGCAAGCGACGAAGCAGGCGAGTACGATCCGGTCGTAAAAGCCCTGCATGCCGCAGCCGTAACCAATGATCGCAGGAGCAACGCCGAACGAGATTACATCGGCCAGTGAATCGAGCTCGCGACCCATCGCCGACGACTTCTGGCGCCAGCGTGCGATGCGGCCGTCAAAGACATCGAAAATCAACGCAGCGATCACCAGCCCGCACGCAAAGTAAACATGTCTCACATCGCTCGTTTCGAGATACGTCATCGTTGAAAACAACGCACCCGTTCCGCAGATGGCATTACCCAGCGTGAACCAGTCGGCAAGGTGGAACTCGCGAATCATTGAGAATGGTTTGGTGGTTTTAAGTGTTGTCATAAGGATCTCATTTGCGTGGTGTTGGAATAGCGTAACACTCCCAAGTCCACGAAACGCGGCGTAGAAAACATTCAGCCTTATGTGCGCTGCCGCACCGCGCGCCGACGCAGCTTTGAACAGAATTCGCGTATGACAATCTCCAATTCCATCAAAACTACGGACGCGAATGGATTTCATCGTAATTCCCGCTGCCGGGCAGTGTTCCTTCACGCCGCGATCACTCTGACCCTCGCAACGCAATGCACGGTATTCGCAGCAGAGCCCGTCGACAGCGGCACTGCGAAATCGTGGTCGATGACGGCAAGTGAGACTGCCCGTGATGTGGCCGCAAGAGCGGCTGAAAAGCCGGCGCTTGATTTTTCGGCCGACCTCACTGCGCGCAAAAGTTATTCGATTCCCGCACTGGAAATTTTCAGTTTCGACTTCCTGCTCAATCAGCACAACCGTCGTTATATCAGCGATGAATACAAAAGCAATCTTTCGTCAATCCGCCACAACTTGCGCGCGAGCTGGGTCGTCGACAACGATCCATTCAGCACCAACCAGTTAGGGCATCCGTATCAGGGATCGATCTACCACGGCTTCGCACGATCTGCGGGGCTCGATTATTGGGGAGCGCTCGCGTACACCTTTGCGGGTAGTGCATTTTGGGAAGTTGCGGGGGAAACCACAAAGCCGTCCCGAAATGATCAGATCAACACTGGCATCGGCGGCACTTTTTTGGGAGAGGCATTGTTCCGTTTGTCGAGCCTGATGCTTGAACATGGCGGTGGCACGCCACCGCTTTGGAGGAAGTTCAGTGCGGCTGCACTTTCTCCGTCGGCGGGATTCAATCGTCTCGTTTTCGGAGACAGGCTCGGCACTGTTTTTGCGAGCCGAGATCCAGCGTATTACAGCCGCATTCAGATTGGCTTTAGCGGCACCGCGAAAAATGACTAGGGCACGTCAACCACAAAGCTCAGACGCAACGAAGTGCTCACCGATTTTTCGATCGATTACGGTTTGCCAGGCAAGCCCGACTATTCATATACACGTCCATTCGATTACTTTAATTTGCAGGCTACAGCCTCCAGCGCGAACGGCTTCGAGAACGTCATGACGCGTGGTTTGCTCAAAGGCCGGGATTATGCGGTGGGCGCGAATTACCGTGGGATATGGGGACTGTACGGCAGCTACGACTACATCGCGCCGCAAATTTTTCGCATATCGACGACGGCCTTATCGCTCGGCACTACGGTTGAAAGTCGGCTGTCCGATTCTTTTGCTGTGCAGGGCTCGGCCCTCCTCGGTATTGGTTATGCTGCAGTTGGTACTACACGCGGGGAAGTTTCCGAGCGTGATTATCACTATGGCGTGGCGCCACAGGCACTGGTTGCAATGAGGCTGGTTTTCGCCGATACCTCTTCACTCGATTTCACCGCGCGCGAATATTTCGTGAGCAACATCGGTGCCGAGCGTGGAGGGCACGACAACATCGTTCGGGTGGATGCTTCATACACGCATCGCGTCAAGCGTCGACATGCCTTCACGATCAAGTATCTTGGCAATCGACGCGATGCGTCTTTTCCTGATTTGGGGAGCAGAAGGCAGACCAGGCGAACAATTGGACTTTTCTACACGCTGCTCGGTCAGGACGGCTTCGGCAATGTCGAGTGGCGTTGATGGCTCACCGTTGCGGTGAATAGCTTGATAGAGTGCAGAAATTCCTTAACTCTTCGAGGCTTAAAAAAGATGAAAGACACACCCATCGCAATCGTTACTGGTGCCGGCAGCGGCATCGGCAAAGCCACTGCACTCACTTTACTGAAAGCGGGTTACGCAGTGGTGCTGGCGGGCCGCAGGGCGGATTTGTTGCAGCAGGTGGCAGCGGCATCCGGCGCGGGGAATCGCGCACTCGCGATAGAGACGGATGTTGCCAATCCGGAAGCGGTGAAAAATTTGTTTGCCCGCGCGCTGCAGACGTTCGGGCGACTGGACTTGTTGTTTAACAACGCGGGCACAGGCGCGCCAGCAATTCCGCTCGAAGAAATGAGCATCGAAAAATTGAAATCGGTTATTGACGTCAATCTGTTCGGCCCTTTTCTTTGCACACAGGAGGCGATCAGGATCATGAAATCGCAATCACCGCAGGGTGGGCGCATCATCAACAACGGCTCCATTTCCGCCCATGCACCCAGGCCCAATTCCGCGCCGTACACTGCCACCAAGCACGCCATTACCGGGCTCACCAAATCAACCTCGCTCGATGGTCGCAAACACAATATCGCCTGCGGCCAAATCGACATCGGCAACGCCATGACCGAGCTGGCCGCACGCATGGCCAACGGCGTGCCGCAAGCCAATGGCGAAATTGCCATCGAGCCCTTGATGGATGTGCAGATTGTCGCCGACGCGGTACTGCACATGGCCAGCCTGCCGCTCGCCGCAAACGTACAATTCATGACCGTTATGGCTACTAAAATGCCGTTTGTGGGGCGCGGTTGAGCGCATCATCACCTGATTGAGGTGCAAGATGTATTTTCTGGAAGGCCCGGTTTGGCATCTGCCGGATTTTAACAATGGAGAATTCAATGAGTGATGGCTCTTTTTGCGTAGTCTTCAATTCGAACATGGATGACGCCTATCACCAGTTGTTGGAAGGCTATTTGCAGACCGTGTCATCGACATCGGCAGTACCGCTGCTATGCGCGTTTTGTTCAACCGTGGTTGCGGCAGAGCCATTCCTGCACTTGCGATTGACACAGCTTACCGACCCCGGCCATATCTGGAGTATCCGCATTCCATCATCGCTGGTGGTCGCGATCATCGACCAGAGTGAGGCGAAAAATCCAATCGGCTTTCAGGCGAAAGTTGATTTGCTGGCTTGACCGACAGACTGCTTTAGGAGTTCGCAAAATGTCACACCGTATTTCCATTGCAGGGTGTTTGCTGCTGGCCGCAATTTTTGTCGGCTGTGACGGCGTTGCCACCGGCGAAAAGGTTTATTCCGAGGCAATCAGCGAGTCCGCAAACGGCGGCTACGGACCGGTAAAATTGTCGCTCACGCCGCAGATGTCACCAGTCGCTGTCAACTTGCGCGCGGAACAGGCGATCAATGCTGCCGATGCGGGCAAATGGAATACTTATCTCGCGACACTCTCCTTCAACGGGCATGAAGTGGCGGCGAGTAAATTCAACATCAATTATTCCGGCACCGCTGACGGACAAGTCGGTACACCGTATGCGCTGCAAAACATGTTGACCGCAAAAATTGTCGAGGCTGGCGTCTATGAGTTGACCGTCGTACCGGTCAAGCCCAACCAAATCAAGCTTACCAATGTGCGCATTGAGATGCGCCGCAATGTGCAGGGAAACGCCAACCTGCGGTGAAGTTTTTTGTTGACTACTGTGCCAGCCATGTTTCAATCGGCTGCCACTGTGCCACGTCCTGCGCCACCAGCGACGGTGCGAGATCGAAAATCGACTTGCCTTCAAACGCGGCGTTCACATAGTTCTGCGTATCGCGCAGATGCGTCAACACAGGAAGGTCGATGGGCGCGAGAAATTCATCGAGTTTTTCGGCAGCCCGCGTGCGCGCATCGACGCGCATGCCGACGATGGCGACAAACGCTTTGCCTTTCCTTACCGCTTTTTCGTTCAGTAACTCATAGAGAAAAACCTGCGTCGCGGCTAGGTCAAAACTCGATGGCACGATAGGCACGATCACTTTATCGACGAGTTTCAACAAGTCGCCCAGCTTGCCGCCGTGCAGCCCGGCTGGCGAATCGAGCACCAGCACACCGTCGCCCGATTTTTGCTTGTTGCTGTCAAGCCGCTGGATGCGCGGCAACGATGCGGGCCGCAGCGAGAGCCAGTGCAGCGCCGATTTTTGCCGATCTAGATCCCACAGAAAAACATTTTCGCCACGTCGCGCCAGGTTGCCCGCAAGATTGGTGCTGAGGGTCGTTTTACCGGCGCCGCCTTTGGGATTGGCGATGAGGATGGTGTTCATGATGATGTCACTGCGAGGTCGATGAGTTCATACGCTAACAGATATATGCCGTGGCGTTGCGACAAGAGGGGGAGCGATTACACCAGCGGGGCAGCCTGGCAGGGAAACTTCACGCCAAAACAGTAAAAGTCCAGCACTGGTGCTGGTTTCAGGCTGAAAATGGCTGAAGATGCCCGCCAGTGCTTGAGTTTGCTATGCCGCGGTATAGTTCGCAATCTCCACAAGGTTCAGATCCGGATCACGCACATACACGGAAATCATCTTTCCCATCGCCCCAGTCCGCACTACCGGCCCAAGTATCAGACCAACTCCTTCCCGCTGCAGATGCGCCATTACTTTGTCCACCGGCGTTTCCGTGATCAGACAGAAATCTGCAGAGCCGGGCGTCGGTTTCAATACATTCGGATCGGGAATCGCGTCGGCCTGATGCAGGTTGATTTTCTGCGTACCGAAGGCCAGCGCCACACGTGCGGTACCCATCGATTCGAAACGCACCACCTGCATGCCGAGTACGCGCGAATAGAATTCGCAAGCCACCTCGATGCTGGCGACAGTAAGGACGAAATGGTCGATGCGTTCAATCTTCATGGTCTTGGTTTCGCAGGTTGAGTAGAACTTTACGATGCAAATCCTACACTCGCTCACCCCGTACTTCAGCAATGCACTCGATTTGCAGTGAAATGATGGAACTCGCCGAGCACGGTTCGCGCGCCAAAACAGCATCTGGCGAGTAAACAACGGCGGCCTGTCGGATATGATTTGGCGTGACGGTCGTGCCATTGCAAACTGCGCCCTTCATTCAAACTATACGAAACCCTCCATGGCCAACGACGACTACCCTCCCGGCACACCGCAACGCGAGATCACCATCCGGCGGCGCGTGCATCGCATCGCCGAATTTTATCGGCATCTGATGGCGTATGTGATCATCATTGGCCTGTTGTGGATTTTGAATGCCGCCACAATCAATGACGGCATGATGCCGGTCAGATGGTATTCGTGGTGGGCGATCTGGCCGACACTAGGCTGGGGCATTGGCTTGCTTACGCACGGCATCACGGCGCTGCCGGTGTGGGGATTCTTTTCGGAGGAATGGGAAGACCGGAAAGTGAAAGAACTGATGGAGCGTGACGGGCGATGAACCAGACTATTGCAGCCCATGCGGATTCGCTGCACCAGCAGGCCTTGCGCCGCGCTCGCAAGCAGGCCAAGGAGATTCGCGCCTTTTACATATCCGCGTCGATGTACGCGATCATCATTCCGCTTCTGTGGATTCTCAATCTCGCCATAGGCGGAAAAATATGGGCGTACTGGCCGACGATTGGCTGGGGAATCGGCCTGACTGTTCACGGACTGTCGGTATTTGCCGGCCGCTCATTCTTCGGCAACGAGTGGGAGGAGAGGAAGGTCGAAGAACTCATGGCGCGCGAAAACCTGAAAGTGGTATCGGGCGAGAAGCAGCTCGTGCAAGCACAGATGCGTATGCTGCAAGCGCAGATCGAACCGCATTTTCTGTTCAACACACTCGCCAATATCCAAAGCCTGATCGTTCGCGCGCCGGACAAGGCCAGCCTGATGATGGACAATTTCATCGCCTACCTGCGCGAGTCGCTCTCGGCGAGCCGCGCGCAGGAAGGCACAGTGCAACAGGAATTCACGCTGCTGCGACACTATCTCGATCTCATCAAGATTCGCATGGCTGATCGTTTGCAATACACCCTGAATCTGGCACCCGAACTTGAATCGACGCCGATGGCGCCAATGTTGTTGCAGCCCGTGGTGGAAAATGCGATCAAGCACGGACTGGAACCCAAGGTTGAAGGTGGCATCGTCGCGATTGATGCGCGGCGGGAAGGCGATCTAATGATCGTTACAGTGGAAGACAACGGCCTCGGTTTTTCCGACAATGCCGATAGCAAAGGCACCGGGCTGGGCTTATCCAATCTGCGTGAGCGGATTGCGGTGCTCTACGAAGGTCGTGCAACGCTGGATATTGCCGACCTCAATCCCGGCACGCGCATCCGTATTTCCGTACCGCTGCTTGACAACGATATTTTTCCACGGAAAAAATCATGACGACACTTACCGCGATCATCGCTGACGACGAACCGTTACTGCGCGAACATCTTCGCGAAAAATTAGCCTCACTGTGGCCAGAGTTGGCCATCGTCGGCGAAGCGGGCAATGGCAACGAGGCTGCGGAATTGATTGCCAGACTTTCGCCCGACATCGCCTTCCTCGACATCAAGATGCCCGGCCAGACCGGCATCGAAGTCGCGCAGGGAATTGAAACCGAAACCCGCGTTGTATTTGTCACTGCATTTGATCAATACGCCGTGGATGCGTTTGAAAGCGAGGCGGTGGACTACGTGTTAAAGCCAGTCGCCGATGCGCGACTGGCGCAAACGGTGGCACGGCTGTGCAAGGCGCTTGCCGATCGCGCCCCAACACCGGACATCGCGCAAATTCTGAACATGTTGTCGCGCGTTCGCGAAGGCGGGACGGAAAGCGCGAACACGCTGCGCTGGATACGCGCCAATCGTGGCGACACCACTTATCAAATCGCCGTCGATGAAGTGATGTTTTTTCAAAGCGACGACAAGTACACGGTCTTGCAAACCGCCAATGGCGAGCACCTGATCACCAAGCCTTTGTCAGAATTGATACGTGAACTCGATACCGAACATTTCTGGCAGATTCACCGCGGCACTGTCGTCAATCTGCGCTTTGTGGCATCGACACGCCGCGAAGGCGATGGACGCATGAGTGTTAACGTTAAGGGCCATGACAGGCCGCTGGTTGTTTCGCGTGCTTATCATCATTTGTTCAAGCATATGTAGATTTCATTTCACATCGCGTCGCGCATTGGAAAGGCGCGGTCACAAAAAAATCGGGGCCATTTCGGCCCCGTAATATTGCGCGCTTCTGAGGTGCTGCATAAAAACTTATGCGAATTCGACCCGGTTGCGGCCGCTGCGCTTCGCCTGATAGAGCGCCGCATCGGCACGGTAAATGAGTTTGTCGACGGTGTCGTGCTCGCACAGCGCGGTCACACCGAAGCTGCAAGTCACGCGACCCACAGTGGAAAAAGTTGTGTCATCGACCACGGCACGCACCTGCTCGGCGAGGAGCAGTGCATGTTCAAGGTCGGTATGTGGGGCGAGGATC
Organism: Betaproteobacteria bacterium; assembly: GCA_025362705.1. Classification (GTDB taxonomy): domain Bacteria; phylum Pseudomonadota; class Gammaproteobacteria; order Burkholderiales; family Usitatibacteraceae; genus UKL13-2. Next base: position 10,208 of record JANYFH010000351.1, on the reverse strand, counting down.
ATGAACTCCTCTCCGCCCCAACGCGCCAGGGAATCCGATTCGCGCATGCGTCCGGCGACGGTGCACGAAGTTTCGATCAGTACCTTATCGCCAACCAGGTGCCCGTAGGTGTCATTGACGTTCTTGAAGCGGTCGATGTCGTACATGATCAGTGCCAGCGGCGTCTCATAGCGTTTGCCGCGTGCGATCTCGGCCGCGCACAGCGTATCGAATTTTTGGCGGTTGTACAGACCCGTCAGCGCATCGCGGTCGGCCTGTTGTTGCAGCGACAGCGCGAGCGCTTCGAATTCGCGTTGTTGCTCGAGCATTCGGTTCGTGGCATGTTTGAGCTGGCGCGCTGTATCTGCCAGCTGCTGTTCCAGCCCGGCATCGGCTCGACGGCGCGCTCTGCCGCGCAGATCCTGCGCCCGCAAGTTGATGACATTGTTCTGCAAAGCATTCATCGGTTTGTTCTCCCGGCCATCTTGTCGATTCAATCGTGCGCTCCCGACTGCTCGTTTCACATTGGCAGCCTTGGACGTACCTTATGCCCGGGGGGAAGGGGCGGCAATACTACATTTGCAGTAGGGCGGTTTGACGGGCACTACGAATTCACCACAATCACTCGATAGATGAAGCTGTTCGGTCGCTGAAGGCGACAAAACGCTTATGACGGATCATAAAACCCGTGCTTCACCGCATAGGCCGTAATTTCGGCCGCATTGCGCAGTTCGAGTTTTTCCATCAATTTCTGGCGATGCGTTCGCACTGTCAGGACACTGATACCCAGGAGCTCAGCGATATCATTGTTGGCATAGCCGCGTGCGATTAGCGAAAGGATTTCTCTTTCCCGTGGCGTAACCTGCGCAGCCGAATCTTTTTGCACAGCATCCGCGCGAAACGCACCCGCGATGCTTTTGCTTACATATTCCCGTCCGGCCAGAACTGCGCGTACTGCCACCAGTAGTTCCTCTGAATCTTCGCTCTTGAGTACGTAGCCGTTAGCGCCTGCTGCAAGCGCCCGTCCTACTGATTCCGGTTTCAGGTTGCCGGTGAGTACTAGTACTTTGAGCATGGTGTCGGGATCGGCCTTGATGGCAGCGGCAATCTCTACACCGTTCTTGCCGGGCAGGTCGAGGTCGAGTACCAGCAAGCTCGGCTTCAGCTTGCGCACCAATGCTTCGACAGCGGCACCGTCGCCGGTTTCACCCACCACCTCCAGGCCAGGTTCCAGGGAGAGCAGCATTTTCAACCCGTCGCGCACCAGCGCGTGGTCTTCGGCGATGACGATGGTTGTGGATCCGGCCATAAAATTTATTTTCACGTGGAGATTGGGGAACATTGGCGATAATATCCGCAAAGGGCCGGAGTTGGCGGCATCATCCACGCAAAGACATCGCAGCCATATATGCACAACCGTCTGATCGCAGCGCTCGCCGTCATCGCACTCAACACTTTTGCATTATCCGGTGCCCGCGCCACAGAGATTTCCTTCTATTACCCGGTCGCAGTGGGTGGCCCGGTCGCCAAACTTGTTGGCCAGCTGGTCGAGGATTTTGAACGGGAAAACCCCGCGATCAAGGTCAAGCCGATCTATGCCGGCACCTATAAAGAAGCGCTTGCCAAGGCATTAACCGCGCACAAGAGCGGCACGCCTCCAGACGTGGCGGTGCTGTTCGCGGCGGACATGTTCACGCTGATAGATGCAGACGCCATCGTCGCGTTCGATGATCTCAGCGCCAGCATGCATCAGGAGAAAGTGTGGCTGGACAGTTTTTATCCTGCACTCATGGCCAATAGCCGCGCAGGCGGCAAGACCTGGGGCATCCCGTTCCAGCGCTCGACAATTTTGCTCTATTGGAACAAGGCGCTATTCAAGGAAGCGGGTCTGGATCCGAACCGCCCGCCCGCAGACTGGGCGGAAATGGCCGATTACGCGAAGAAACTCACGCGGCGCGACAGTGCCGGCAATGTCGTGCAATGGGGCCTGCAAATTCCTTCATCCGGATTTCCGTACTGGTTGTTCCAGGGGCTCGTCACCGCCAATGGTATTGAGTTGATGAACGCAGCGGGCACCGAGACCCGTTTCGATCACCCTGCTGCAGTCGAGGCCCTGCAGTATTGGGTCGATCTGGCGCGCGTGCAAAAAGCCCATCCGTCCGGTGTGGTGGAGTGGGGCACGACGCCAAGGGATTTTCTCGACAAAAAAGCCGCAATAATCTGGACCACCAGTGGCAATCTCAGCAGTATCAAGAACGACGCATCGTTCGAGTTTGGCGTGGCCATGTTGCCTGCCAGCAAGCGCCAGGGTTCGCCGACCGGCGGTGGCAATCTCTACGTTTTCAAAAAGAGCCCGGCATCACAACGCGAGGCTGCGCTCAAATTCGTCCAGTGGCTGGTATCACCGGCGCGCACTGCGCAGTGGGGCATCGATTCCGGTTACATCGCCGTGCGTGCCAATGCCTGGGATACACCGGTGATGAAACAGCACGTTGCAGGCTTTCCAATGGCGACGGTGGCACGCGACCAGTTGCAGTTTTCGGTAGCGGAGTTGTCCACCCACGAGAATCAGCGCGTCACGCGCGTGCTGAATGCGGGATTGGTTGCGGCACTGACCGGCAGCAAGACGCCGCAGCAGGCGATGGCTGACGCACAGGCCGAGGCGGTACGGATTCTTCGACCCTACCAGCGATAGACCGCCAGATGAATTCGAATTCGCAAAGCCGGCCTGCTTTCCCGGTACAGCTTTCATCGAGGACCGAAAAGTCCCGATTCACCAATTTGCGCGTGCTGAGCTTCGTGTTGCCCATGCTGGTGCTCACCGCAGCGATAGCCGTGTCGTATTACTTCTGGGAAAAGGAGCGTCGCGATATTGAAGAAGTGATGCAGGCGGATTTCGACACGCGCGTGCGTGAGGCGGTCGGAATTTTCCGTGAGCGTATGCTGGCCTACGAACAAGTTCTGTACTCCATCAATGGTTTGTACGCATCTTCCGTCAGCGTGGAGCGCGGTGAGTTCCAGGCCTTTGTCGCCAACCTGCGCATCGAGAGTCATCCGGGACTGCAAGGTGTCGGTTATTCGCTGCTGGTGCCCGCCGCGCAAAAAGACCGTCACATCGCCGCTATGCGCGCGAGCGGCTTTCCCGAGTATGCCATCCGACCAGAAGGTGAGCGACTCTTCTATTCCTCGGCAATTTATTTCGAACCTTCTGCAGCGGCCTACCTGAGCACGCTAGGCTCGGATTATTTTGCCGAGCCGTCTCGGCAATACGCCATGGCGCTTGCCCGCGATACCGCCGGTGTGGCGGTTTCCAACAAGATCAAATTGCCGGAAGAGGACGCCCGCAAGATCCAGGCCGGCTTTCGCATGGTCCTGCCGGTGTTCGGGAATGGCGCGCCACGTGCCTCGCTTGAGGAACGTCGCGCCAATATCGTCGGCTGGATCTTCGCCTCTTTCAGCATGGACGGTCTGCTGGACAATATTCTTGGTGAACGCGCCAACATTGCACTCGAAGTCCACGACGGTGGTGACGCGCTGGACGACGAGCAGTTGATGGACACCAGCCGCGATCGCGTCGGTGGCGAATCGTCGGTGAAACTGTTTTTTGCGTCCAAGCGCGTGGAGGTGGGCGGGTATGCGTGGACGGTGACAGCGCGTTCGCTACCCAATTTCACCACCCCCATCGCCATCAGCAAGCTGCAACTGATTGCCAGTATCGGCGGTATTGGCAGTACGTTGCTAGCGCTGTTTACCTGGTTCCTGATGAGACGGCGCATCCGTTCGCTGCGCGCCGCCGAAGAATTGCGCATTGCCAAGGAGAATGCGGAAGCGGCCAACCGCGCCAAGTCCCAGTTCCTCGCCGCTGCCAGTCACGACCTGCGCCAGCCCACACATGCCCTGAGCCTGTTCATCGCCACGTTGCGTTCGATGGCCAAGCGCCCCGAAGTGAAAGGCGAGGACGTGGGCAATATCGCCGTACGATTGCAGCTTGCGCTCGACGGCCTTGGGCGATTGCTGAACGGGCTGCTGGATGTATCGCGACTGGAAGCCGGCGTGGTCGATGTGAACAAGCGACCGATGCCGCTGCAGGAGCAGATGATTGAACTCGGCAATTCATTTGCCGGTCCGGCGCAGGCCAAAGGAGTGCAGTTAAAAATCATGCCGACGGACTTGTGGGTTGATAGTGATCCCGGCGTGTTGTCGCGCGTGCTCTCGAATTTGGTCGCAAACGCGGTGCGCTACACCGAACACGGCCGCATCGTGGTCGGCTGTCGGCGGCGGCCTGGCGCAGTCGAGATTCAGGTACTCGATACCGGAATCGGTATCGCCGAGGACCAGCGCGCGAAAATCTTCGAGGAGTTTTATCAGGTTGGCAATGTCGCGCGTGATCGCGAACACGGGCTCGGACTGGGGCTATCGATCGTGCAGCGTTCGGTGGCGTTGCTTGGCGGCACGGTCCAGGTGACATCGGCGCCCGGCCGAGGCTCGAAATTTTCCGTTACGCTGCCGCGCGCCGCCGTAGCGGCGTCAGCGTCACGCGCCGGGGCGGCGGTGCCGTCCGACCGGCGCCAGCTCATTCTTGTCATCGACGACAACGCCGAGGGTCGGGAATCGATGCGGCAATTGCTCGCTGAATGGGGCCATGCAGTAGTCATCGCAGGTTCGATCACTGAGGCGATCGACGCAACCGCGAAGCACACCGGGATCGACCTGATCATCGCCGACTACCGGCTCGCAGAAAACATCACTGGCGTTGATGCGATTCGGGCCGTGATGGCACGGCTTAATCGCAACGTGCGGGCGGTTATTATCACTGGCGATACATCGCCAGACCGAATTCGCGAGGCGCAGGCGAGTGGTTTCCAGCTGTTACATAAACCGCTTGATACACGGCAGCTGCGGGATCTGGTGGAACATTGAATAGAGGAAATTTCTCTTATGCGAACAGTATTGCACGCGGTGCTGAGTGACGTTTTGCCGTTCGCCCCCGCAAAAAAAAGTAAAGGGGATCCGCGAGGATTGATCTTTTCACAGTAGTTCGCAACCGCCCGTGCATCCTGCTGCAAATCTCCCGAAATGGCGATAACATCGACTCACGCTCAACCTGTTCACCAAGGAGATCACGATGGCACACTATGTTGATGGTTTTGTCGTACCGGTACCGAAGAAGAAGCTTGATGCGTATCGCCGCATGGCAAAGAAATTCGGCAAGTTGTGGATGGAATGCGGCGCAGTGCAATACACAGAATGTGTCGCCGACGACGTGAAGCCAGGCAAGGTCACGTCATTTCCGCAGTCCGTGAAGTTGAAATCCGACGAGGTTGTAGTGTTCTCGTGGATCGTTTTCAAATCGCGCAAGCATCGCGATAGTGTCAACGCCAAAGTAATGAAAAGCCCGTTGTTCACCGGGATGGACATGAAGAGCATGCCGTTCGATACCAAGCGCATGTTCTGGGGTGGCTTCAAGAGCATCGTCGAGCTTTGATGAGGGCCAGCCTGATGGTGTAGTGCGGCCGCTACCCAAAAGGCCGCACCCCAATCAGTACACCATGCAGGTAAAAGGCGAACGCTACCCAGGTGGCGAGGCCGATGGGGACTGCGATGAAATCGCGCGACCATCCGACGGCGTGATAAGTCATCCCAGATTTTTGGTCACGCTGACGCGCTGCACGAAATGCAAATGCAGCCCATAGCATGAATCCGCCAAACAATAGTACGTCGTCGAGACGTCCGTTCGAGATCAGATGTGCTGCCGCCCAAAGTTTCACGCTGAGCATCATCGGGTGATGGAGCCTGGCTTTGACTATTGTGCCTGGCACATACGCGGCTGCCAGCAGAATGAATACCGGCAGCGTCAACAACGCGGTGACGTGCCGTGTCCACAACGGCGGCATCCACAAATCCACTGGTGCCTGCCGCGAGAGGCCATAGCCGTAAACGATGAGCGCGAAGCCGATGAACGAGATCACCGAGTAGAGCCCCTTCCATGCGCCCTCTCCCATTTGTGCGATGCGCGCCGTGCGCCAATCTTCTGCAAAGATACGCACCGAATGCAAGCCAAGAAACAGCACCAGCCCTGCAACGAGATAAGTCATGAATGGATTACGTGTGATGAAAGTCTTGCGATTTTGACATCATCCGTGCGCATTGAGCATATTGGTCAGGTTCGGCAAATTCATGCATGCGGGAACTTTTTGACCTCGCGAAGTAAATCATTTGAATGCTCCTCACTTTGGCGCATTCACAATTTCCTGTAGTCATACCCGGAGACACAGCCATGCGACTGCTTATTTTCATTGGCGCAATGATTTTCTCAAGCGTCGCTTTCCCCCAGCAGTCCGTCCCTGAAACCCGGGCAACCGGCGTGTTTCAGGCATGGCTGGCCGCTTTCAACTCAGGCGATGAAGCCCAGTACAAAGTGTTCGACGACACTTACCAGCCGAAGAGACCCATGGCGCAAATTGCGGGCTTTCGCAAACAGACTGGCGGTTTCGCGTTGGTGCGCATCGAGAAAAGCGATGCGACCTCGATCACGGGGCTGGTCAAGGAAAAGGAATCGGACAACATTGGCCGTTTTGAACTCACCATCTCTGCTGACGATCCCCCGAAAATGTTGGGCATGCAAGTACGCCTGATTCCGCCACCAACTGATCTTGCCCCCAAGCGGATGTCGCAGTCCGATGCGCTCGCCGCACTGACCTCCCATGTGGACGCTGCAGCGCGCGACGAACAATTTTCCGGTGCGGTGCTGGTCGCAAAAAATGGCAAGGTTTTATTGGAGAAAACGTGGGGTCGTGCAGATCGTGAAAATAATGTACCGGTGGCGCTCGACACACAATTTCGTATCGGCTCGATGAACAAGATGTTTACCGCCATCGCGATTCTGCAACTGGTCGACGCCAACAAACTGTCGCTAGACGACACAATTGGCAAATATCTCAGCGATTATCCGAACAAGGAAATCGCGAGCAAGGTCACTGTCCGCCACCTCCTCACCCACACCGGCGGCACTGGCGATATTTTCGGCCCGGACTTTGACAAGAATCGGCTGACGCTGAAATCGCATGCGGACTATGTAACGCTCTACGGCGCTCGCGCGCCGGTGCATGAACCGGGAGCTACTTCACGCTATTCCAATTACGGCTTCGTGCTGCTGGGAGCGCTGATTGAAAAAGTGAGCGGCATGTCTTATTACGATTATGTGCAGCAAAAAGTGTTCACGCCCGCCGGGATGAATGCCACCGCGTCGCTGCCGGAAACCGAGCATGTCGCCAGGCGCTCAACCGGTTACATGAAAAAAGACGGCAAATGGTTATTGAACACCGATACGCTGCCGTGGCGTGGTACCTCTGCAGGTGGAGGCTATTCAACAGTTGGTGATTTGCTACGCTTTGCCGACGCGCTGCAATCCGGCAAACTCGTTTCAAAAGCGTTGCTCGCTGAAGCCACTCGCAATCAAGTGGAAGCGTACGGCTTCGGATTTGGCGTACGTGGCGAGGGCAAGTGGCAATGGTATGGCCACGGTGGCGGCGCACCCGGCATGAACGGTGAACTGCGCGTGATTCCGCAGCAGGGTTATGTGCTCATCGCGTTAAGCAACTTTGATCCGCCAGCGGCGACGCGCGTAGTGGAATTTATTGCGGCGAGATTGCCGGAGGCGTCGTAGGGATGAACACCAGCTAACGCCGCCGCAGCGGATCGAGCAACTCCGACAAGCCGTTATGGTCGATCTCGCGCATCAGTTCGAGCAGACGACCCAACTCGCCCTCGGGAAATCCCTTGCGGGCAAACCAGTGCAGGTAATTGCCGGGCAAATCGGCAAGCAGTCGGCCCTTGAATTTGCCGAATGGCATTTGCCATGTCACGAGCTTTTCGAGGTCTTCGGGGTACATGCGTGTTGGTCGCGGCCAGAATGAAATTCAAGCCTGGCTTCTTTGATTCTCGCCGCGTTGTCGTTTAACTATCACTAGCGCGATACCGCCCAATATCACCAGCGACGCCAGGACCAGGCGAAGCGTGATCGGCTCGGCGAGAAAAACAATACCGCCTAGCGCGGCGAGTACCGGAACGCTCAATTGTACGGTTGCAGCATGCGTGGCCCTCAACGCCGGCAACGCTGTGTACCAGATGGCGTAGCCAATCCCGGAAGCGAACGCACCAGAACAAGCCGCGTACCACGTGCCAGCGCTGTCCAGTAACACGCGGTCAGGATTCAGGAGACAAAGCACGATCGCTAGCGGCGCGGCGCGAAGAAAATTTCCCGTAGTGACTTTGATCGGCGCGCCACCCGCTCTTCCGCGCAGCGAATATACGCCCCAAGCCACGCCAGCCCCCAGCATCAGGATAGAACCCACTAGCGGCGGTGCAGAAATACCGGGCAGCATTAGCCCGACGAGACCGCAGAATGCGAACGCCAAGCCGACGAGTTGCAATCCATGCAGACGCTCGCCCTTCCAGATGCCGTAGCTGATCATCGTCGCCTGCACTGCGCCGAACAAAAGCAGAGCACCAGTTGCTGCAGACAGCGTCAAATAGGCGAAGGAAAATCCGGCGGCATACGCGAACAGCGTGAACGCTGATAACCAGTTGCCGTTGCCCACGCGTTCATCGCGTCGCACACTCGTCAATAACCAAAGCATCATCGCGCCGGAGACCAACCTAATCGCGGTGAAGGTGGCCGCATCTATACCGGTATTTTTGAGCGCGAGACGACAAAGAAGGGAGTTGCCCGCGAATGCGATCATGGCTAGCAACGTCAGAAGAAAGATGCGAGCGGATGACACGAAAATGGGCATGTATCTCTTGACGACAAGTAAGTCGAAGTTACGGCTTTCTGCGCTTAAACCACTTCTTGCTGACATCGCCAATAAACCAGCTAACAACCGCGCGAGCCAAAAGAATTAGCGTGATGAAAGCAATGATGGTGAGTGCCTCCATCCCGCCAATATAGCAGGCAATAAAAAGCCGCTGGTTAGGCGGCTTTTTATTGCCTGCTATATTGGCGGGATGAATCGAGGCGTTATTATTTTTCTGTTGGCTTTCGTGGGTGGCCAACCTTAGGAGCGCTCGTTTTGATTGCGGGCTTCGACGGCCCATCGCCGTTGCTTGGCGCAATGTGCGGACACAATGCAGCGATTTCTCTGCCGCTTCTCACCATTGCATTTTGGTTTCTTATCGGAATGCTGTTAGCGGCAATTTCGTTTTGGCGCGACTTGAAAGAAAAGTAGGCTGTTTCCTCCTTACTTGTCGTCAAGGGATACTGCCCAAAAGTACTTGGAAAGCAGCACAGAATGGCGATGTGCAATATGGCGCCCGAGCTGACCTCATTGACTCTGATCGAAAATACGGCGACGTGCGCGCGGGTACACGGCAGAATTTTGGCGGGCCAGGAATAGGTAATACGAAGCTGGCCTCTCTTGCGCCCGCGCGCGACTTGAGGATCTGGTCAGGCAGCACCTTCGCGTCGTGCAGATGCGAAAATGACGAATGCAAATATCGCCTCGATCGCAGCACCCGCGAACGCGCCAATTTCGGGCGTAGCATACGCGCGTGCCAGCGCGCAGCCGGCTACCGCAAGTGCAACACCGCAAACCCAATAAATGCGCGCGCCAAAGATGGTCGAGAAAGTCATATAGCGTCCACCGATGACGAAGAGCATGGCTGGAAAGAACCACTCGATGTGCAGGCGCGACGCGGCGTACGCTAGAGGCAGCGACAGGATCATCCAGAAAGTGGTCGCAAGGGCCAGCGTGCCGAACGGATTGCCTGGACTGTGTTTACCGGAGCGCCCCAGCAACTTGGTGAACAGAACCGAAATGGGATGAATCAGCATGCCGCCTATGAAGAGTGTCCAAACCGCACGCTCCGGGGAAACCAGTAGGCACACAATCCCCGCAGTCAGCCAAACTGTCGCCGATGTGAGCATGCCGGGTGCGCCACCGTAATAGGCAAGGCGCATTTCGCGCTGGGCATCGGCAATGGAAGTGGAGTGAGAGATTGTCATGTTTGCGTTGTAACGATGAAGGTCAGGGACAGAAATAAAGCCAGGGTCGATATTTTCTGGTCACTAAGAAATACGAGCCTGGTTCTCATGGCACTACCTTAAGCGCTTGACGTGTACTGAGAATGGCGGCGCGCGCTTGGACTCGTGGAACGGTTAGGTAGGCATGGGTTGTTGGTCGTCGTTTAATGGCATGAGGTTCTACGCGATCTGGTCTGTATGGAATGAT